>NZ_LSJI01000165.1 GCF_001557235.1 Phenylobacterium sp. CCH9-H3
GCATCGCCCTGCACGCGGGCCAGCAGCGACGACAGGTCGAACGCGGGCTCGCCGCCCTCGCTCTCGGCCGAACCGCCCAGCGGCTTCACCTCCAGCTCGCAGTCGCCGTCGACGAATTCGAAGACTTCCCGGATCGACGTCTCGTCGGCGTCGCCGGTCAGCGTCACCGTCCACGACAGATAGGCCGCTTCAGGATCCATTTCGCTCAGCGGCGGCACATCGTGCGCGTCCAGCTCGACCTCGGCCTGGCCCAGGCGCGTCAGCTCGCGCAGCAACAGGGCGGCCTCGTTGGCCTTGGCGTAGAGGTCGGCCCGCGGCTTGAAGGTCACCACGAATCCGGCGGGCGCGGCGGGCGTCTCGGCGCCTTCCACCGCGACGGCCATCGGCTGGAACTCGAAGTCGCCCCAGTCTTCCTCGGACTCTTCCTCGGCGCCCGCGGCGCCGCTCATGGTGCGAAGCTCTTCCGCCAGGGTCGCAGCGCCCGGATGCTCGGCCTCGTCGCCCGCGTGGGCCGCGCGCACCAGGTCGGCCAGCACGTCGGCCGCCCGCAGCATGGTCTTCAGCACGTCGTTCGACGGGGCGAGGCGGCCCGACCGCATCTCGTCCAGCGCCGTCTCGAAGACGTGCGCGAAGCGGATCAGCGCCTCCAGGCTGAAGGCCCCGGCGCCGCCCTTGATCGAGTGCACCGCCCGGAAGACGGCGTTGATGGTCTCGGGATCCTGGTCTCCGCCTTCCATGGCGAGGAGTCCGGATTCGAGCTCTGCGAGCTGTTCCTCGCACTCCTGGAAGAACGTCTCCCGGATGGCGGCTAGCGGGTCCACGGGCGTGGTTTCCTACTCTTGGTTCGGGTGGGTCAGGCGGCGACGCGGCGGATGGCGTCCACCAGCTTGACCGGGTTGAACGGCTTGACGATCCAGCCGGTCGCGCCGGCCATCCGCGCGCGGTTCTTCTTTTCCGCGTCGCTTTCGGTGGTCAGCACGAGGATCGGGATGGCGCGGTAGCGCTGGTCGCCCCGGACTTCCTCGATGAAGCCGAAGCCGTCCATGCGCGGCATGTTGATGTCCGTGACGATGACCTGCGGCATCTCCGGCTCGGCCTGGAGAACCTCCAGCCCATGGATGCCGTCTTCGGCCTGGACGACGCGGAAGCCGGCGTCCGCGAGGGCGAGGCGCAGCATTTCGCGCATCGTCCGGGAGTCGTCGACGGTGAGGACAGTCATGCTCATGGGTTCAATCCTGAACAGGGGAAAGGGCGGCGGCGGCCGGGGCCAGATGGGCGGCGCCCATCAGGACCAGGCCGTCAGCGAACTCGGGCGAGGGGTCCACGATCTGGAATTCGGCGCCGTCGGCGGCCCAGGTCGACTGGGCCGAGAGCAGCACCTGAAGGCATTGGCCGCCGACGCGGCGAACCTGCGAGGCGTCGACCGCAAGGGCCTGGCCGCGCCGGCCCAGCAGCGCCTTGTGGAGCGGCCCGGCGGCGGTCATGTCCAGGCTGTCGGCCAGGATGAGAGGCTGTGCGGTCATGTTCAGAATTCGTCCCAGGCGTCTTCAGCAGCTTCGAAGGCCGGCTTCGGGGCGGCGCCGCCGCGGCCGGTGGTCTTCATGGCGATCGCCGCCGGCGCGTGAGCCGGCGCGCGCGTCGGGGCCGGAGCCGCGTGAGCCGGGCTTCCGCCCAGGTCGAAGCGGGCGATCAGGCGGGCCAGGGCCTCGCTTTCGGCCGACAGGGCGTGGCTGGCTGCGGTGGCCTGCTCGACCATGGCGGCGTTCTGCTGGGTCACCTGGTCCATCTGGTTGATGGCGGTGTTGACCTGCTGAAGGCCCGTGGCCTGTTCCTGGGCCGAAGCGGCGATCTCGGTGACCGCGCCGTTGATCTGGGTGACCTGGGTCAGGATGCGCTCGAGGACCTTGCCGGTCTCGCCGACCAGGCCCACGCCGCGCTCGACCTGCTGCGAGGAGGCCGAGATCAGGGCCTTGATCTCCTTGGCCGCTTCGGCCG
>NZ_LSJI01000166.1 GCF_001557235.1 Phenylobacterium sp. CCH9-H3
AGCGGCTCTACAGCAATCTCGTCAGGGCCGTTCTTGATCTTGCCGCGGACTGTCCCGAGAGCCGCCACGTCGTCGCGCTCGCCATCATCGTCGACGCTTTCCACGACGACATTCTGCGCCCGCTCGAATGTGGGCGCCGGGCGGGACGGCCGACCCTGGTCGAGACCGACCATGTAACGGGTGACCGCAAGCTCCACTGACGGCGGGTCTGCGGCATGCGTCTGCGGAGTCCTCGGCGAACCGAGGCGGTCTCCCGGCTCTCGGCGCGGGAAGTCTACCGGCAATGTGCTTAGGTCGGCGGCTTTTCCAGACATGTGAGACGCACATTGCATAGGAAGCGGCGACTCTTGACGCGTCCAGCCGGCATGTAAGGAACTTCGACGAGGTCTATACACGTCCTCCGATCATGTATGGAAAATCGCCAAATCCTATGCAGATCGGTTCCGAATGGCCTTGGTCGCCAGCCACGTCCCACCGCTCCTGCCACTGTCCGTGGACCTGGAGACCAAGCGGGTCCTCAAGAAGCTCGCCACTGCACACCGCGCCTTGGCGGAGCTGAAGGGCGCGGCCGGATCAACACGCTCTCGCTGCAGGAGGCGAAGGACAGCTCGGCGATCGAGAACATCATCACGACCCACGACGACCTCTATCGCAGTGACGACATGGCCAACCCGGTTCACGAGCGTCGCGGCGAAGGAGGTCTACGCCTGCGCGCGCGCGATGAGGGAAGGCTTCGACACGGTCCGCGCGACGGGGCTGATCACCATCAACGACATCCTGGCCATGCAGGCGACCCTGGAGCGCAATCAGGCAGGCTTTCGCCGCCTCCCCGGCACCGCCCTGAAGAACGACAAGACCGGGGAAGTGGTCTTTACGCCGCCCCAGAGCTACGAAGAGATCGCGCCGCTGATGGCGAACCTCGAGCGCTTCATCAACGGCGAGGACACGCTCGACCTCGATCCTCTCGTGAAGATGGCCGTGATCCATCACCAGTTCGAGACCATCCATCCCTTCTACGACGGGAATGGCCGGACCGGACGGATCCTGAACATCCTATCTGGTGAAGGAGGACCTGCTGGGCACGCCGGTGCTCTACCTCTCGCGCTACATCAACCAGCACAAGGCCGACTACTATCGCCTGTTGCAGGCGGTCCGTCCCGATGGCGTCTGGGAAGAATGGCTCATCTACATGCTGGACGGGGTCGGGCAGATGGCCGGCCAGACGACGCGGCTCGACACGCTACCTCGACGAACTTACGCGGATCGGCCTGATGCGAAAGCACAAGATCGGCCGCGAGAGCTACTACATGAACCGGGCGCTGCTGGACCTCCTGGGGAATATCCAAGCCGTCTAAGCCCAGAGCCCGACCCAAGGCTCACATTTCGACGGGTCTATTCCGCGCGCCTCTCGCGAGCACGGAAGCGAACGACAAGCGCTTGCGGCTGAGATGGACTTGACCTTGATCTGCGCACCCTGAGGCGTCGGCATAGCTCGACACGCAACCTCTGAGGGCAGCCAACTTCGCGCGAAGCCTCCACCGACGACAGTGCATATGGCAGGCGGTTGGGACTTAGCGCTCGAGACCGGTGGATCGAACCGACGTCCCGATCTGGGCGCCCCTCGGCCCCGCGGCCAGGTCGATCGTCTTGCCGAGCTCCGGGAGCTGCTGCGCGAACGCGAGACGCGCGTAGTGCTCGACCCCGTCCCGGTCGCGCACGATGACCCACGCCGCCCCGCCCAGCTCATCGTGCGCGCCACGGCCGACAACCCGGCCGCGCACCCGCCCAGCGCCAAGTTCCCGGACGGTGCGGCCCGTCTCGAGACGCCGTTGGTGGAGCGTGCGGATGATGTCCTGGCGCAGCTGAAGGCCGCGCAGGCGCGGCTCCATCTCGTCATGCAGTCGATACCGCTGCCCGACCCGCGTCGCGAGGCCCAACGCCTCCAGTTTGCGGAGCCGGCCGCGCGTCAGGGCCGCCCAGGCATCGCTTCCGCCGACACCGTCATCGACCATCCGCTGCGCGTCGGCGGCCTGCTCCAGTCGGCGGTCGAAACCAGTAAAGCGATCGGCTTGGGTCTCGCGCCAGATGCGGCGCTCCGCTTCGGCCCGGGACAGATCGCCCAGCCGCTCGTGGGCGATTTCCTGGGCCCGAGCCCGGAAGCCGTAGCCCATGTAGTCCCGGGGAATTACGAGGTCGCGGCCATTGGCCTTGCGGCCCCGCACGACGACGTGGGCATGCGGCTGGTCGGTGTCGAAGTGGCAGGTCCCCACCCAGGCCAAGTCCGGCTGGCCGAGATCCGCGCTCACCCGGCGCATGACCTCGCGCGTGTAGTCGCGAAGGTCGGCGATCCGGTCGCCGTGCTCCGGCGAAATGATGAAACGGAAGTGGTGGCGGTCGGCGCCCCAGCCGTCCGTGATCTGCGCAGCGTCGACGCCGTCCTCGGCGCGGTCGAAGAACTCCGGACGCTCCCCGTCGGCCCCGGCGCCGGCGCGGCCGAGATAGGCCAGGTGCTTGCTCAAGGCCTCGCCGCGCAGGGCGCCCTGTCTGGTGTGCCGGGAGACCAGACCCTTGACGATGACGCGCTGGCGCACATCCAGACGGAAGGCACGGCCTGACCGTTTCTGAGCCGTCCTGAGCACGCCGGCGCGGTCGCCGAGCGCGAAGAGGCGCGACGCGGCGAGACGCTTCATCATGCCGAGCCGGACGCCGTTGCGATCCGCCTTCAGGGTCCGCGGCAGGCGTGCGATCCGGCCGCGATGCTCACAACCGTCATGCGTCTCGAGACGCGCCTGCATCGCCTGACGGACCGTCATCGGAAGACCTCGACCTTCATTCTGAGGCCGCGCGTCACCGCAAGTCGTCCGGTCGCGTTGCCGCGCTGCTAACCATCTGAACAAATACCGGAAAGAAGAACGCCAAAATACCCTTTTATCTTGCCCTCCCGACCAAAAACGCCCGCCACATCAACAACGATCAATAGCAAACAACCTGAGACAATCAGTATCCGCAACCCCGACTCCTGGCTGATGTACGCCGAGTTGGGTCGGTACTGTCGTCTGGCCTTCGGTCCCGATCCCCCTCAACCCGACGACCAAACGAAGAAAAGCCCGCCCGGCCGAAGCCAAGCGGGCAAGGGAGAAGAGAGGTTGGGTCTAGGCCGCCTTGGCCAGGATCGCCACGTGCCGGACGCCGCGCGCCGTGGCCTGCTGCGCCAGATTCAGCGCGGGTCCGAACGGATGCGAGCGTTCCGCCCGGCCGAGCTCCAGCGACTGCGCCAGGGTCAGGCAGCAGGTTGGCTCCAGGGCCAGCAGGTCATCGTTGGCTCGGAACGGCGCCGCCTTCCCGTGCCGATCGAAGTCCGCCCGCGCGAGCACGAGCGTCACCGACTTCTGCTGCGCCCAGCGTATGGCGATCCGCTCCGCGCCCTTGGCTCCGGTCGTGGCCAGCGCCATGTCCGGCCACTCCGACTTCGCCCAGTTCAGGGCGTCGAAGATCCGCTGCGCATCCTCCGCGCTGTCGGCGAACGGCGCCGCCCGGAAGGCGACCACGGGCCCACCCGGGTCCGCCTCGCCCCGACGCCGGCGCTCCACGGCCCGGATCGCCGCCTTAGCCTCCAGCTGCGCCGCGGTCATCCGCGTGCCGCGCCGGCTGCCGCGCCACGCCGTCCAGACCTCGCCGGTCTGGGTCGTGTAGACCTCGGCTGCGGCATCGCGGACCAGCTCGGCCGCCGCCTGCGCCACGTCCGCTGCGCGCGTCACCCGCGTCGCCTCCTGCAGCTCGGTGTCGGCCAGCTCGGAACCGTCGAAGTCCCGCTCCAGCAGCCGCATCCGGTCTCGCGCCCGGTCCCCGTCGCGTTCGATCCGGCCGGCCGCCGAATGGAAGGCGCCGATCAGGCTCTCGCACAGGATGGTCTGCATATCTTCCAGGGCCGTGTCGCCGATGAGGTCGATGAGTTCGGTCATCAGCACATGGCCGAGCTGAACCAGCGCGTCCTCCGTCGGATGCGGACGGACGTCTTCCAGGGCCGCGGCCTGGACATCGAAACGGGTGTCGGACGCCGAGAAGGCATGAAGGGAGAAGGTCATGACGATGACTCCAAGATGAGGTGAAGGATCGCCGTCGCGCCTTGCGCAACGACCTTTTCCCCCGCCACGTCGGGCCCCGGGGAGTCACCGGAGCGGAGCCCTGAGGGCGGAGCGGAGGGGAACGGCCGCAGGCCGTTGACGCCCTGGGTGACGTGATACGGTTGGAGGTCGTTGTGTGGTGTGCCCCCTCAGTAGCCGAGCTTGCGAAGGCGGGCCCGCCATGCGTGAGGGATCGTTCGTTAACAGCGGCCCCCGCCGTCAAGGGCCTCGCACCCGG
>NZ_LSJI01000167.1 GCF_001557235.1 Phenylobacterium sp. CCH9-H3
GCCAGCCGTCGAAGAGGGCGAACCCCTCGTTGTAGCGCCCGGCCCGCAACAGGGCGGCGCCACGAGCAGCCCCACGCGCAAGCGGGCTGTCCACCATGATCACCATCGGGGCCGTCTAACACGGCGGGCGCGAGGACGGGAGTGGAAGTTCGCGGATAAGCTGTGCCGTAGGCGTCGAAGCCCACAAGGGGGCTGGTCGCTGCAGCAAACGGGCCTTGGCGCCGTCAGACGGCGTTCTGGCGCGTGGCCGTCCGCGCAAGTTCGGTCCGGACCTCGTCCACGACACCGGTCCAATCGCCCGCGACGCGCTGGCGGAAGAGGCGCATCGACGGATACCAGGCCGAGGTCGACTCCGTGCGACCCCAGCGCCAGTCCGCGCTGGTGGGAAGCAAAAGCCATGTCGGGGCTCCGAGGGAGCCCGCCAGGTGGGCGACGGCCGTGTCGACGGTGATGACATGGTCCAATCCGGCGATGATCTCGGCGGTGTCCTGGAAGTCCCGAGCGCCGGTGGCCTCGGGCGAGAGGCTCAAGCCTAAGCCTTCCAGGGCGGCAACGGCCTCCGGGGACAGGTCGCGATGCGGATATCGACCGCTGCCGCGCAGCATGACGCCGCGGCCCCCGCCGCGACCCCGCGCCCTGACCCAAGGGTCGGTCGGAAGGGTGCTCACCAGTCCGGGCAGGGATCCGATCATGCACCAGGCGTCCCGCGTTGGGACGGACAGGTCTCCGTCCATCGCCAGAACCTCGGCCCCCAACGGCTGGTAGAGTCGGGCGAGGGCCTGCGGTGCGACCACGGTGACGCGGATCCCCCGCGCGAGGAGCGGTCGAATGTATCGGGCGAACATGATCTGGTCGCCGAAACCCTGCTCCGGCAAGACGAGCAGGCTGTCCACGGGCTCGCCGCGCCATTGCGCGAATGAGAGGGTCGGCGCGCGGGCGCCCGCCAGCCGCAAGCGGTCCTCGTACAGGGGCCATCCGGCCGCGTAATCGCCACGCGCGAGCAGCAGGATGGCCAGCGCGTAGCCGAGGACCGGGTGACCCGGATGGCGCTGCAGGCCTTGGCGAAGCGCCGTCTCCGCCCGCGCGTACTCGCCGTCCCGGGCGTGCGCCTTGGCCTGTTCGCCCCAGAAAGCCGGGCTGTTCATCACGCCGCACTCAGACCTGTTCTCACGCACGCGGGTTGCACACCGGTCATATACACGCGTCTCACCGCACGTCATCGGGCCCAAGCCACCGCCGCTCGGCGAGAGCATGGCCCCGCAACGGTCGCAGCGCCCCCGCATGATGTCCGGTCCTACGCATAGCTGCGCCGCCGCGTGATCCAGATCGTCGCCCGAGGTGCGCCGGCGCCGGGAGGGGGTGGGAGGACGGCGCTGGGGCGGCCCCGCAT
>NZ_LSJI01000168.1 GCF_001557235.1 Phenylobacterium sp. CCH9-H3
GGCTACGCCGCCCTCGGCCCGCGGTCCCCCTCCCGCCGCTTCGCGGGGGAGGTGACGACGCGCCAACTGGGCCCCGCCGACATTGCGAACGTTTGCGTGCCGCAGTGACGCTGACGCGACCGATACGGCGTATCAAGGTCATCGCAGTGGAGCGTCACACGGCCGAACGGCCGGCCCTAATGCGCGTGGCAGTCGGCGAGGCCGCGGTCCGGCTTGGGCACGGGGGCCTCGGCGCCGCCGGAGCCGCCCAGCGGCCGGCGGGAGGTGACGAAGTGGCCGAAATCCGAGGGGGGATTGCGGCTGGTCCACGCCTTGGGCCGCGAAAGCTGAGCCTTCAGGCGCGACAGGAGATCGTCTAGGCTCTCGTCCGAGCCCGTCAGATCCTGGCGGAAACTGCGCTCTTGCATGGGCCGGGGTTATACGCCTGTCGGGCGAGTGATTCCACCCCAGGCAGGCGAAGCGGCGGCTAGGCTGCTCACGAATTCGAGAACAGGGAAGGAAACCAACGTGAAGCTCTACACCTCGATCGGACCGAACCCCCGCGTCGTGAAGATGTTCCTGGCCGAGAAGGGCCTGGACGTGGAGCGGATCGAGGTCGACCTGCGTAGCGGCGAGAACCGCCGGGAGCCCTACCTGGCCGTCAATCCCGCGGGCCAGACGCCGGCCCTGGTGCTGGAGAGCGGGGCCAAGCTCACCGAGATCACCGCCATCTGCGAATACCTGGAGGAGATCACCCCGCACCCGCCGCTGATCGGGACCAACGCCGAAGAGCGGGCGCTGACCCGCATGTGGACGCGCCGCGTGGACCTGAAGATCTGCGAGCCCATGACCAACGGCTTCCGCTTTGCCGAGGGGCTGGCGATGTTCGAGAGCCGGATGCGGTGCCTGCCCGAGGCCGCGCCCGGTCTGAAGGCCGTGGCCCAGGACGGGCTCGCCTGGCTGGAGGCGAATTTCCAGGGGCCCTGGATCACCGGGGGCCGGTTCACCCTGGCCGACATCCTGCTGTTCAGCTTCCTCGACTTCGGAGCCGTCGTCGGCCAGCCGCTGGACCCCAAGTACGCCAAGGTCACCGACTGGTTCGCCCGGGTGAAGGCCCGCCCCAGCGCCGCCGCCAGCGCCTAGCGCTTAGCCGACCTTGCGGTCGCGGCCTTCCCAGTAGGGCTTGCGCAGCTCGCGCCGCAGGACCTTGCCGGACGGGTTGCGGGGCAGGGCGTCGATGAAGTCCACGGACTTGGGCGCCTTGTAGGCCGCGATCCGCTGGCGGGCCCAGGCGATCACCGCCGCCGGATCGGGCCGCTCGCCCGGCGCGGCGACCACGATGGCCTTCACCGCCTCGCCCCAACGCTCGTCCGGCACGCCGATCACCGCCGCGTCGGCGACGCCGGGACAGCCCAGGATCGCGTTCTCCACCTCGGCCGGATAGACGTTCTCGCCGCCCGAGACGATCATGTCCTTCACCCGATCATGGACGAAGAAGAAGCCCTTCTCGTCCACGAAGCCCGCGTCGCCCGTGCGCAGCCAGCCGTCCGGGCGGATGGTCTCGGCGGTGGCCTCCGGGCGGTTCCAGTAGCCGGCCATGATGATCGGCCCGCGGATCTCGATCTCGCCGATCTCGCCCGGCCCCAGGGTCCTGCCGGCCTCGTCGGCGATCCGGGTTTCCAGCGTAGCCCAGGGGCGCCCGCACGAGCGCAGAAGCTCGCCGGTGTGCTCGGACGGCGCCAGGGTCGTGCCGGCGCCGGTGGTCTCGGTCATGCCGTAGAACTGGATGAAGCCGCAGCCGAAGGTCTTGGTGGCGCGGGCCAGCACCGCCTCCGAGATCGGCGAGGCGCCGTATGAGACGGTCTTCAGGCTGGAATAGTCGGCCTCCTCCACGCCGGGCGTCTGGAGAAGCGCGTTGATCATCACCGGCGCCAGGAACACGTGCGCCACCTTCTGCTCGCCGAAGGCCTTCAGCACGGCGGTCGGGGCGAACTCGGCCTGCAGCACGATCCGCCCGCCCGCGGCGAGGCCCGAGAAGCTGATGTTGGTCCCCGCCACGTGGAACATCGGCATCAGGATCAGCACCGTGTCGTCGGCCGCGTAGGAGAAGCCGTCCACCAGATGCCGCAGGGCCAGGAAGGCGGAATAGTTGGCGTTGGACAGCCGCACGCCCTTGGGCAGGCCGGTGGTTCCGGAAGTGTAGAGCTGGAGGACGTCGTCGCTCGCCTGAGGCGTTTCCAGCCTCGGCGCCGGGGCGGCGTCGCGCAGGGCGGCATAGGCCTCGAAAGCCGGGTGCTCGCCGCCCACGGCGATCACCTTCACCGGCCGGCCCGCATGCTCGGCCACGGTGACGGCGCACTCGAAGAATTCCGGCGTCACGAAGAAGACGCTGGCGCTGGAGTCCTTCAGGATGAAGGCGATCTCGGGCACGGCGAGGCGCGAGTTGATCGGCGCGAAACAGGCCCGCGCCTTGGCGACGCCGAAGAAGATCTCGTACCAGGCCTCGGACGGCCGCCCCAGCCAGGCCACGCGGTCGCCAGGCTTCACGCCCGCGGCCTGCAGGAAGCCCCCCACCTGCGACGAGCGCCGGTCCAGTTCGGCGTAGGTGAGGTCGCGGCCCTCGAAGTGGACGGCCACCTTGTCGCCGCGCTCGCGGCCGTGGACGGCAGGGATGTCGGTCAGCAGCTTGATAGGATCGTCGGTCATGCCCGGTCGTTTCGCTCCCGCAGGCTGTGCCGCCTGTTTCGGATCGATTGCTAGCCGATCCCGGGTCCGTCAACAAACCTGACGTCAGGTGACCGCCGCGCGGGTCCGGAACTGCGGCGCCTCGAACGCCCGGCTCTCCAGCACCTCGCGCAGGATCTCCACCGCATCCCAGACGTCCGCATGGCTGAGGTAGAGGGGCGAGAAGCCGAAGCGGGCGATGTCGGGATCGCGGAAGTCGCCGACCACGCCGCGGGCGATCAGGGCCTGGACCAGGGCGTAGCCGTCGGGATGCGCGAACGAGACGTGCAGGCCGCGGGCGTCCATCTCGCGCGGACCGGTCAGGGCGAGGCCATGACCGGCGCAGCGGGTCTCCACGAGATCGATGAAGAGCCGGCAGAGCGACAGGCCCTTGGCCTCCGCCGCCTTGGGGTCGGCCTCGAGCTGCAGGTCCAGACCGGCCTCCAGCGCCGCCAGGCCAAGGATGGGCGGCGTGCCGCAGAGCATGGTGCGGATGTCGGCCGCGGGTCGGTAGCGATCCTCGAAGGCGAACGGCGCGGCGTGGCCCATCCAGCCGGACAGCGGCGAGCGGATCGCCGCTTGATGCCGCTCGGCGACAAACAGGAACGCCGGGGCGCCCGGGCCGCCATTCAGGTACTTGTAGCCGCAGCCCACGGCCAGGTCCGCGCCGGCGCCGTTGAGGTCGCAGGCGAGCGCCCCGGCGGTGTGGGCCAGATCCCACAGCATCAGGGCGCCCTTGGCCTGGACCGCCTGCGTGACGGCGGCCATGTCCCAGCGCCGGGCGGTCTTGTAGTGGACGTGCGTCAGGACCACGGCGGCGGTGTCGGTGTCCACGGCGGCCAGCACCGCCTCAGGCGGCAGCACCTTCAGCGTCGCCCCGGCCTGCGCGCACAGCCCTTCCAGCACATAGACGTCGGTGGGGAAGTTGCCCTGTTCGGTGATGATGGTCCGACGGCCCGGCCGCAGCGACAGGGCGCCAGCGGCCAGCTTGAAGAGGTTGATCGAGGTGGAATCGGCCACCGCCACCTCGGACGGCGCCGCGCCGATGAGGCGGGCCACCTTGGCGCCGAGCCGCTGCGGCGCTTCGATCCAGCCGGCGGCGTTCCAGCTGGCGATCAGGCCCTGGCCCCACTCCTGGCGCACGGCTCGCTCGACCCGCGCCGCCGCCGCGCGGGGCAGGGGGCCCAGGGAGTTGCCGTCCAGGTAGATGACGCCGGGGGGCAGATCGAAAGCGTCACGGAATCCGGCCAAAGGGTCTGCGGCGTCCAGGGCTTCGGCGTCTCGGCGGTCCATGCCGCGGGTTCTAGCCGCCGCGTTGCGAAGCGGAAAGGACGAGGGGGCCAGGGCCATGCTTAGATGCCCACGGACAAGCGGAACGGCGGGCGTGAAGACCCGCGGAGAGGGAGCTTCCATGAACCATTGGCGCAAGCTTGCGCTCGCCTCGGCGGCGGCGCTCATCGTAGCGGGCGGGGCCGATCCGGCCGCGGCCCAGCGCCGGCCTCCCGCGGCCGCCCAGGCCCAGAAGCCGGCGCCCTGGCCGGGCCTCCCGCCGGGTGCGTCCGAAGAATACATGACCCTGCGCGACGGGGTGCGGCTGGCGGCGAACGTCTTCAGGCCGGAGGGCAAGGGGCCCTGGCCGGTGGTGCTGTCGCGCACCCCGTACATCAAGGACGGCCGCATCGACCCGGAGAAAGATCCCAAGGGCGTCAAGAACCGCGAAAACCTGGCGAAGCAGGCCAAGCGCTACACTGACGCGGGCTACGTCTACGTCCTGCAGGACGTGCGCGGAAAAGGCCGATCGCAGGGCTTCTATTCGGCCTTCGAGAACGACATCGAGGACGGCTACGACGCCGTGGAGTGGGCCGCCGCCCAGCCGTGGAGCAACGGCAAGGTCGGGATGACGGGCGGTTCGGCCCTTGGCATCACCGCCAACTCCGCCGCCCTGGCCGCCCCGCCGCACCTGAAGGCGGCCTATGTGATCGTCGCGCCGGCCGACCGGCTCTCGTACAGCTATCCGGGCGGCGTGCTGAAGGAGAAGGACACCATCGGCTGGCTGAGCCAGCAGGGCGTGCCCCAATCGACCCTGGACCAGACCAGGGGCCGATCGCTGGACGATGTGGGCTGGAACCGCGTCGCGATGACCACGAACCGCAAGTACATCCAGATCCCGATCTACAACGTCGGCGGCTGGTACGACATCTTCAACGGCGGCACGGTCGAGAACTTCGAGTACCTGCAGAACGAGGGGGCCAAGGGCGCTCGCGGTAACCAGAAGCTGCTGATGGGCCCATTCGGGCATGGGCAGCTGTCCGGCGACCTCGCCTATCCCGGGTTCGACCGGATGGGGCTGGCGGGCGACCAGGAGATCCGCTGGTTCGACTACTGGCTGAAGGGCCAGGACAACGGCATCATGGACGAGCCGCCGGTGCAGTACTTCATGATGGCCGGCGCGCGGAAGGACGCCCTTTCGCCGAAGAACCGCATGATCGCCTCGGCCAACTGGCCGCCCGCCTATCGCGAGGTCCGCTACTATCCCGGCGATGGCGACGCGCTCAGCACCAAGGCGCCGACCTCGGCGGCGCGCAAGCTCAGCTATCGGTTCGATCCGACCGACCCGGTGAAGACCTACGGCGGCGCCAACCTGACCTTCGAGAGGGGGCCCGATGACCAGCGCCAGGTGGGCCAGCGCCAGGACTACCTGCGCTTCCAGACCCCGGTGTTGGACAAGGACGTGGCCATCGCCGGGCCCGTGAAGGTGGAGCTTTACGCCGCCACCGACGGTCCTGACACCGACTTCGTCGCCAAGCTGGTGGACGTCTATCCCGACGGCTACGAGGCCCTGGTGCTGGATGCGCCGATCCGGACCAAGTTCCGCAACGGCCGTCTGCCGCAGGACATCCGCATGATGACGCCGGGCGCGCCGGAGAAGCTCGTCATCGACCTGTGGCCGACGGCGATCACCTTCGAGAAGGGTCACCGGATCGCCCTGCACATCACCTCGTCGAACGCGCCTCGGTTCGAGGTCAATCCGAACACGGGCGAGCCGCCGGTCCTCGGCAAGCTGAAGCCGCGCGTCGCGACGAACACGATCTACATGGACGAGGCGCACCCGACGGCGCTGGTGCTGCCGGTCGTCTATCCGGACGACCTCAAATAGCCGGTTCGCGCGGCTCGCCCGGCTTTCCCGTATCGGAGGCGCCGGGCTCGTCGTCCTGGCCCTCGCCGTATTCCCGGCCCTCGCGGTCCCAGCCCGAGCCGTAGTCCTCGCGGTCCTCGTCCTGGCGCGAGCCGTAGCGGTCGCGGTCCCAGGCGTCGCGCTCGCCCTCGCCGTGGCCGCCGGGCGGGTTCCTGGGGTCGTGCGTCACCATGAGCCGATCAACGGGCGTGCGCCTGCGCCGTTCCCGCGCTAGTATGGCGTGGGGAACAGGGAACTGATCGTGGCAAATCAGGAAGAGGACGTTGCCGCGCTTGCGGCGGCGTTGACGGGGATGTTCCGCGCGCTGGAAACTCGGCCCTTGCCCGAGCACATCCTGCGGGTGGTGGACCAGTTGGAGGCTTCGGCCGTCGAGGCGGCGCCTAGGCCGATCCGGCGATCGTCATCGTCTCCAGAGCCATGACGTCGGACGCGTCGTCGGCGTCCATGATCTTCAGCAGCCGCGCCCGCGCCCGGTTCACCCGGCTCTTGATCGTGCCCAGCGCACAGCCGCAGATCTCGGCCGCCTCCTCGTAGGAGAGGCCGGCGGCGCCCACCAGGATCAGGGCCTCCCGATGCTCGTCGGGAAGCTGCAGCAGCGCCGTCTGCAGCGCACGCATGGCCACGCTCCAGTCCTGGGTCGGCGGCGAGTGCAGCGTGCTGGCGTATTCGCCCTGCTCGTCGCGCACCTCACGCCGGCGTCGCAGGACGTTCGTGTAGTAGGTGTTCCGCAGGATCGTGAAGAGCCAGGCGCGCAGGTTCGTGCCTACCTCGAACTTGTCGCGGTTCGACCAGGCCTTGATGAGGGTGTCCTGCACCAGGTCGTCCGCGTCGGACCCATTGTGGCTCAGCGACCAGGCAAACGCCCGCAACGCGGGAATGAGGCCCACGACCTCGTCACGCCAGCTCGCGGTGGAGTCCATCCCATCCCCTCAAAGTCACGATCCGGCCCCCAACCGGAACAAGCGCCTGCCACCAGCAGGGCTTGAACGCCGCCTTCGGGGGTTCGTTCCGCTTACGTACGTTGATTTGCGGAACCTGTGACGGGCCAATGCGTTGGCGGGAAGCGTCCGTTGCAGTTCCTGCATCGGCGTACCCATTGTGGTGTTCCGGTTTCGTGCCCACATTCCCCGGTGGGAGCCGAGGCGAAGCTTCAAGCCGGACGAGGAAAGTTCCATGAGCAATACCGACCGTCCCGAAGAGCGCGCCCGCGCTCGTGAACAGGCGCCCCCGTCCGACGCGCTCTCACGATACATCAGGGTGCGCCGCGCGTCAGAGGCGCTGATCCGGTCGCTCACGCCCGAGGACATGGGCGCCCAGTCCATGCCCGACGCCAGCCCAACAAAGTGGCATCTGGCGCACACGACGTGGTTCTTCGAGACGTTCCTGCTGGCGCCGCACCTGCCGGGCTACCGGGTCTTCGACCCGAAATTCGGCTACCTCTTCAATTCCTACTACGAGGCCGTCGGCCCGCGGCAGCCGCGCCCGGCCCGTGGGCTCATCACGCGCCCCTCGGTCGCAGACGTCCTGGCCTACCGCGCCCATGTGGACGCCGGCATGACCTCGCTGTTGAACAGTGGGCTCGGCGGCTTCGGAGATCTGCTGGACCTGGGCCTGGCTCATGAGGAGCAGCATCAGGAACTGATCCTGATGGACATCCTGCATCTGTTCGCCCAGTCGCCACTGGCGCCCGCCTTCGCGCCGCCGCGGGCCGCGCCGGCCCGCGCGGCTCGGCCGCTGGGCTATGTCGGCTTCAAGGGCGGCCTCGTGGAGATCGGCCACGACGGCCCAGGCTTCGCCTTCGACAACGAAGGCCCGCGCCACCGGGTGTGGCTGGAGCCGTTCCGCCTGGCCGACCGGCTGGTGACCAACGGCGAGTGGCTGGCCTTCATGGCGGACGGCGGCTACGCGCGCCCCGAGCTCTGGCTCTCGGAAGGCTGGGCCCTGGTCCGGGCGGAGGACTGGCGGGCGCCGATCTACTGGCGCGAGATGCCGGACGGCTGGCGGATCATGGGCCTGAACGGCCTGCGTACGCTGGACCCGGCCCAGCCGGTCAGCCACCTCAGCTACTACGAGGCCGACGCCTACGCCGCCTGGGCCGGCGCGCGCCTGCCGACCGAGGCGGAGTGGGAGCACGCCGCCGCCGGCCTGCCCGTCGAGGGCGAGTTCGTGAATTCCGGCCATCTCGGCCCCCAGGCGGCCACCGAGGGCCCCGGCCTTCGGCAGATGTTCGGCGACCTCTGGGAATGGACCCGCAGCGCCTACCTGCCTTACCCCGGCTTCAAGGCCGCCCGGGGAGCCGTCGGCGAGTACAACGGCAAGTTCATGTCCGGCCAGTTCGTCCTGCGCGGCGGAGCCTGCGTCACGCCCGCCGGCCACGCGCGCGCGACCTACAGGAACTTCTTCTATCCGCATCAGCGCTGGATGTTCTCGGGCCTGCGTCTCGCCCTGGACGGCGCCGGCGAGGATACCAAGTCGTCGGACCTCGAGGCGGATGTCGTCGCCGGCCTGTCGAAGCCGCACAAGTCGATGCCGCCCAAACACTTCTACGACGCCGATGGTTCGGACCTGTTCGAGGTGATCACCGAGCTGCCCGAATACTACCCCACGCGCACCGAGGTCGAGCTTCTGAAGGCGGCCTCGGGCGAGATCGCGCGCCACATTCCCGAGGGCGCCGCCCTTGTGGAGTTCGGCTCGGGCGCCAGCACCAAGACCCGCATCCTGCTCGACGCCGCCCCCAAGGTGGCGGTCTATGCGCCCATCGATATCAGCGCCTCGGCCCTGGAGGGCGCCGCCCAGGCGATCCGGGCCGACTACCCGAAGCTGACCGTCGCGCCTCTGCGCGACGACTTCACCAACGCTCTGCGCCTGCCGCCGGAGACCGAGGGCCGGCCGGTGGTCGGCTTCTTCCCGGGCTCGACCATCGGTAACTTCACGCCGGACGAGGCGCGGGCCTTCCTGGTCGGCGCGCGACGGCTGCTGGGGGAGGGGGCGGCGTTCCTGGTCGGGATCGACCTTGTGAAGGACGAGCGCACCCTGGTGGCCGCCTACGATGACGCCCAGGGCGTCACGGCCGCCTTCAACAAGAACCTGCTCAAACGCATCAACCGTGAGCTGGATGGGGACTTCGACCTCGACGCCTTCGCCCACCGCGCGGTCTGGAACGCCGCCGAGAGCCGCATCGAGATGCATCTGGTGAGCCTGAAGGATCAGACCGTCCGCGCGGCGGGCCGGACCTTCCGCTTCGCCGAGGGCGAAACGATCCACACCGAGAACTCCTACAAGTTCACGATCGAGCGGATGGCGGCCCTGGCGGGCGCGGCGGGCTGGAAGCTGGAGCGGCGCTGGGTCAGCGAAGATCCCGCCTTCGGGATGGTGCTGCTGCGCGCCTAGAGCCTTTGGGGTTCAGATGGAATCGCCTGAACCGGATCAAAAGGCTCTACATCAAGGGCTTAGAGCGCGTCGGGCGGGTCAACCGGCTTCCACCTAACCCTGGCGCGCTCTACAGCCGCGCGTCAGGTAGCCGAAAGCGGACGCCGTGAGGCGTCCGCTGATCTCCGGCGTCGGGAGCGACGGGAAATCCTAGCTTTCGCGGCCGCGCGTGCGTCCGCCGCCGCGGGAGGCTTCGCCGCCCTTGCGACCGGCCTGGGCCGCGAGGTCGCGGTCCTTGGCGAAGCTGCGCTTCTCGCTGGGCACGCTCGCCCCGCCCTTGCGGGCGATTTCGCGGCGGCGTTCGGGGTTCATGGCGGCAAAGCCGCGCCGTGCGCGTGGCTTGCCTGTGTCGACCGTGGGCATCGAGAGGGTCTCCTCGGGTAGGGCTTGCGGTGAGGCTAACCCCCAAGGCGGCGCCATGGTTGCGTTAGGACTTGAGACTTATTCGCGGCGAAGGGCTTCGATGGGGTCCAGCCGGGCCGCGCGCCACGACGGATAGGCCCCGAAGACCAGCCCCACGACCACCGAAAATCCCAGCGCCAGCGGCCCCGCCCAGGCCGGAACCGCGGCCGGCCAGTCGCCCAGTCTGGCGATGGCGAACGCGCCCAGGACGCCGATGGTCAGCCCGATCAACCCGCCCACCAGCGACAGCGAGATCGACTCCAGGGCGAACTGGATCAGGACGTGGGATCGCTTGGCGCCCAGGGCCATGCGCAGGCCGATCTCGCGCGTCCGCTCGGTCACCGCCACCAGCATGATGTTCATGATCCCGACGCCTCCAACCACAAGGGAGACCCCGGCGACCGCGGCCAGCAGCACCGTGAACGTGCCCACCGCCGCCTGGCTGGCCTCCAGGATGGACGCCATGTTCTGGGTCTGGAAATCGTCCTCCTCGCCCTCGCGGATCTTGTGCTGGTCGCGCAGCAGGTTGGTGACGTCCTCCTGCACCCGGTCCAGGCTGTCCTCGTCGACGGCCTTCACATAGATGGTCTGGACGCTGTCGCCCCGGCTGCGCCGGCCGGCGATCCGCGAGCGCACGGCGGACAGCGGCGCCAGCACCACGTCGTCCTGGTCCTGCCCAAAGCCCGCCTGGCCCTTGGATTCCAGCACGCCGATGACTTCGAAGGGCACGGTCCGAACCCGCACGCGCCGGCCGACGGGGTCGCTGTCGCCCCAGAGCTCGCGTGCCACGGTCGGGCCCACGACGGCGACCTTGCGGCCCTGGCGGGCCTCGTTCTCGTCGAACATCCGGCCCGAGGCGATCTTCAGGTCGCGGGCCACGAGGTAGGCGGGCGTCACCCCCTGGATCTGGGTGTTCCAGTTGGCGCCGTCCGACGCCAGCTGAGCCTGGCCGCGGACCAGGGGCGCCACGGCCTCCACGTCTTCCACCTGCCTGGCGATAGCCTCGGCGTCGCCGTCGCGCAGCGAGAAGCCGCCGCCCGCCGCCTGGGAAACCGGGCCGCGCTGGAAGTTCGGCGTCACGATGATGAGGTTGGAGCCCAGGCCGGAGATCGCCTGGGTGACCCGCTGCTGCGCGCCCATGCCGATCGAGGTCATCATCACCACGGCCGCCACACCGATCACCACACCCAGCGAGGTCAGCACGCTGCGCATCGGGTGGGCGAGGATGGCGCCCAGGGCGAAGCGGACGAGTTCGAAGGCCTTCATGCCGTCGGAGCTCATGCCTTGCGTCCCCACTCGTCCGACACGATCAGCCCGTCGCGGAACGCCACCCGCCGGTGGGCCAGGTCCGCCACCTCCGGGTCGTGGGTAACCACCGCCAGGGTCAGGCCGCCGGCGTTCAGCTCCTCGAACAGGGCCAGCACCTCCTCGCCGGTGCTGGTGTCCAGGGCGCCGGTGGGCTCGTCGGCCAGCAGCAGGTCGGGGCGGTTGGCGAGGCTGCGGGCGATGGCCACCCGCTGCTGCTGGCCGCCCGACAGCTGCGTCGGCCGATGCCCCATGCGCGCGCCCAGGCCCACGCGCTCCAGCAGCTCCGCCGCCCGCGCGCGCCGTTCCTTCGGAGCCATGCCGGCGTAGATCATCGGCAGCTCGACGTTCTGCAGCGCGCTCAGCCGCGGCAGCAGCTGGAAGGACTGGAACACGAACCCGATCCGCCGGCGCCGGAAGTCGGCCAGCTCGTCGTCCGAGAACCCGCTCACGTCCTCGCCCTCGAAGCGGTAGGCGCCGCTGGTCGGACGGTCCAGGCCGCCAAGGATGTTCATCAGCGTCGACTTGCCCGAGCCGGAGGGCCCGATGATCGCCACGTACTCGCCGCGCTCGATCGTCAGGCTGACGCCGCCCAGCGCCTGAACCTCTTCCTCGCCCATGATGTAGACCTTGCGCAGGTCCTGGATGTCGATCATCGACCCTGCGCCTACATCCGCACCCGGACGCCGCCGCCCGCGCCGGGCGGGCCGCCCATGGGAGCGCCGACCTGAGCCTTGGGCCGCGGCCCGCCGCCGACGATCACCTGGTCGCCCGGCTTCAGTTCGCGGCTGACGATCTCGGTGTAGGAGCCGTCCGTGGCGCCCACGCGGACGGGGATCGGGACCGGCTTCCTGTCGCGCAGCACATAGACCGTCCCGCCGCGCAGGCCGCCGGCCCGGCCGCGGCCCTGGGCCATGGTGGCGCGCAGCGCCGCCAGCTTGGCCTTCTGGTCGGGGCGCAGCAGCGGCTCCAGCTTGCCCAGCGCCTCGTTCATGGTCTTGGCCACGGCCTCGCGCATGGCCGCGGGGTTGCCGGCCGCTGAGGCGCGCGCCGCCTGCAGGCGGGTTCGGAGGTCGGCCTGGATCGGCGCCCAAGCCTTCTGCTGCTTCGCGTCGAGATCGAGTTGCTCGACGATGCGGGCGCCCATGCCTCCGCCGCCCGGGCGGGCCCCGCCGCCGCCCGAACCGGGCCCGGCCATCATCACGTTCCCGGCGCTGCGATTGGCGCCGCGGCCCTCCGACGGCGGGCTCCAGCGCAGCGCCTGGGCGGGGACCTTCAGGACGTTGCGCTTGGTGTCGATGATGATGTCGGCGTTGGCGGTCATGCCCGGCAGCAGCTTGCGCTGCGGATTGTCGGCCTCGGCGATGACCGTGTAGCTGACCACGTTCTGGTCCGTGGTCGGCTGCTTGCGCACCTGGGTGACGATCCCCTCGAACGTGTCCTCCGGGAAGGCGTCGACGGTGAAGCGCACCATCTGGCCCTCCTGCAGCTGGCCGACGTCGGCCTCGTCCACCGAGATCTTGACCTCCACCTTCGACAGGTCCTGGGCGATCGTGAACAGCACCGGGGCCTGCAGGCTGGCGGCCACGGTGTTGCCGGGCTCCACCTTGCGGTCCACCACGATGCCGTCGATGGGCGAGACGATGGTGGTGCGGCCCAGGTCCACCTGCTGGCTGCGCAGCGAAGCGCGGCTCTGGGTCACGCGCGCCTGGGCGGCGGCCACATTGGCCCGGGCGGTCTTAAGCGCGGCCGTGGCCTGGTCCAGGGTGCTGGCGGCGTACCAGCCCTGGTCCACCAGGGTCCTCTTGCGATTGTAGTCGGCCTGGGCGTTCTCCAGCGTCGCCTGCGCCTGTCGGACCGCCGCCTGACCGGCCTGGATGTCGGCCTGGCCCTGCGCCACGCGCGACTGGTAGGTCTGCGGATCCAGAATCGCCAGGGTCTGTCCCGCCTTCACCTCGTCGTTGAAGTCCGCCAGCACCGTGGTCACCTGACCGGAGATCTGCGAACCCACGTCCACGGTGACCAGCGCCTGCAGGCTGCCGGAGGCGGAGACCGAGCGGGTGATGTCGCCGCGCTCGATCGCGCCGAAGCGGTACGGGTCCTTCTCCGGCTTCGGCCGCATCTGCCAGCCGACCAGCGCCGCAATGATCAGGCCGATGACGGCCACGGTGATCCAGGCCGCGCGGGGTATGCGGAAGGCGCGGCGACGAGGGGTCTGGTTCAGGCTCATGTCGTCCCAAGTATCGGCGGGCCCGGATGAACCCGCCGTGACTAGGCCAGAGCTCCTTTGCGGGTCGATTTCACTTTCGTTTCGGCCCGTGGCCGGAACATGGACGGGTTACAGGGGCAGTTCGACCCGGGCGGTGAGGCCGCCGCCGGTGCGATTGACCAGGCTGACGTCGCCGCCGTGGCCGCGGGCGATCGAGCGCACCACGGCCAGGCCCAGGCCGATCCCGCCGGTCTGGCGGCTGCGCGACGGCTCGCGCCGGTAGAAGGGCTCGAACACCTTCTCCGCGTCCTTCTCGGGAATGCCGGGACCGTCGTCGTCGATCTCCAGCACGGCGTGGCCGTCGCGCTGGAAGACCCGCGCCCGCGCCTGGCCGCCGAACTTCACGGCGTTCTCCAGCAGGTTGGCCACCAGACGGCGCAGGGCCATCGGGTCGCCCTCCAGCACAACCTTCTCGCTCGGCTCCGCCTCGGCCTTGGCGCCCGTCTCGGCCATCTCGTCGCACAGGCTTTCCACCAGGGACGACAGCTCAAGCGGCGTGCGCTCGCCGGCCTTGGTGGCGTCGCGCACGAAAGCCAGCGTGGCGGTGATCATCTCCTCCATCTGGTCCAGGTCCGAGGCGTACTTCGCCCGCTGGTCCTCCGGCAGGCTCTCGATCCGGAAGCGCAGCCGCGTCAGGGGCGTGCGCAGGTCGTGGGCGATGGCGCCCATCATCGCCGTGCGGTCCTCGACATAGCGGCGCAGGCGCCCCTGCATCTCGTTGAAGGCCCGGGCGGCGGTCGCCACCTCGGCCGGGCCCTTGACCTCCAGCGGCGGGGCGCGGGGATCGCGGCCCAGGCGCTCGGCGGCGTCCGCGAACACCTGGATCGGCAGCGACAGCCGCCGGGCGTAGATCCAGGCCACCGGCGACATGGCCAGGGCCGACAGGGCGAACCACAGGGCCACCCTCTGCTGCCAGTCGCTGAGGCCGAACGGGACCTCGGGATGGACCACCTTCCACCGCCCGTCGGCCTGGCGGACGCCCACGTTGAACGGGGAGATCAGGAAATGCTCCTCCTCGCTCATGCCCGCGCGCGCCACGCGGTCGCGAATGATCCGGCCGACCCGCCGGTCGGAGAGCGGGCCGCGCTCGCCGGCGATCACCACCTGGGATGTGGGCACGCCCAGGTTCTCGGCGATCTTGTCGCGGATGGCGGGGATGCTCTTGCCCTCCAGCACCGGCGCGGGCGGCCGGTCCTGTTCGGTGAGGATCAGCGGGCGCCGCTCGGTGAAGACGGGCGCTGCGCCGTGGAAGGTCTGCTCGATCTCGGAGATGCGGTAGAAATCCGGCGCCGGCGGGGGCAGGAAGAAGAGCAGCAGCGTGCTCATCAGCCAGGCGGCCACCAGCGTCAGGCCCGTCAGCGTCAGCAACTGGACCAGCAGCGGCGCCGTCGGCCGGCCGAAGGACTTCACGCCCGCTTCACCTTCGCCGTGAACATATAGCCCTCGTTGCGGATCGTGCGGATCAGGTCGTGTCCGCCGCCGCCGTCGTCCAGCTTACGCCGCAGGCGGCTGATCTGCACGTCGATGGCCCGATCGAAGGCGTCGCTGTCGGGGCCGCGGGCGAATTCCAGCAGCTGGTCGCGGGTCAGCACCCGCTGCGGCCGCTCCACGAAGGCGCGGAGCAGCGAGAACTCGCCCGAGCTCAGGTTCACCACCACCCCGGCCGGCGAGCGCAGCTCGCGCCGCACCAGGTCCAGCCGCCAGCCGGCGAACTCGCAGCCGGCGCCCAGGGCCCCGCTGGTGGTCCGCTGCTCGGCCCGTCGCAGCACCGCCCGCACCCGCGCCAGCAGCTCGCGCGGATTGCACGGCTTGGCCAGGTAGTCGTCGGCGCCCAGCTCCAGGCCCACGATGCGGTCGGTGTCCTCGCCCATGGCCGAGAGCATGATGATCGGCGGCGCGTTCTCGGTGGTGGTCAGGCGGCGGCAGACGGCCAGCCCGTCCTCGCCCGGCATCATGATGTCCAGCACGATCAGGTCGACGGGCCCGCGCTCCAGAACGCGCTCCATCTCGGTCGCGTCGCCGGCGGTGTCCACCTTGTACCCATGCTTGCCCAGGAAGTCGGAAACGACGTCGCGGATGCCCGGATCGTCGTCCACCATGAGGATTCGGGCGCCGGCCCCGGCCATGTCAGTCGCAAGCTCCATGGGCGCCAGCTTGTCCGCCGGCCGTAACGTACGAATGTCTCAACTGAAACCGAGGTGTCCGGACCGTGACGGGCGGGGTCATGGATCGGCCAGGACGTCGTCGGCGACGAACGGATTGGTCTTCCGCTCCTGGCCGAAGGTCGACATCGGTCCGTGGCCGGGAACGAACTGCACGTCGTCGCCCAGCGGCCACAGCTTGCCGGTGATGGCGTCGATCAGGTCCTTGTAATTCCCCCTCGGGAAATCGGTCCGCCCTATGGAGCCCTGGAACAGCACGTCGCCCACCTGGGCGAAGCGGGCCTGGCGGTGGAAGAAGACCACATGGCCGGGGGTGTGGCCGGGGCAGTGGATGACCTCGAACTCGGTCTCGCCCAGCGACACTGTGTCGCCGTCCTTCAGCCAGCGGTCGGGGGTGAAGCTCTGGGCCTCCGGCATGCCCCACTTGGCGCCGCTGGCGCCGATGTCGTCGATCCAGAACTGGTCGTCGGGGTGCGGCCCCTCGATAGGGACGCCGGTCAGCGCCTTGAGCGCCGCCGTGCCGCCCGCATGGTCCAGGTGGCCGTGGGTGATCCAGATCTTCTCCAGCGTCAGGCCGTGCTTTTCGAGGGCCTCCATGAGCTTGGGGACCTCGCCGCCGGGATCGATGATCGCGGCCTTGTTGGTCCTGGAGCACCACACGATGGTGCAGTTCTGCTGGAGCGGCGTGACCGGCGCGATCATCGCGCGGATCGGCAGGGGCGGAGCAGGGGCGTTCATGTCCGCCCCATGATCGTGGCTCGCGGCCCATAAGAAAAGGCCCGGGAGCGATCCCGGGCCTTTCCGTCGCGGTTTACTCGGCGCCGGGCAACGGCGGCACCGGGTTCGGCGGTGCGTCGGCGTCCAGCTCGTGGGTCTCGGGCGAACCGTGCGCCACGTGGCTCTTGCGGTAGCCGTAGGCGAAGTAGACCACCAGGCCGACGATCGCCCAGCCGACGAACATCAGTTGCGTCTCGTGCGGCAGGCTCACGAAGAGGTAGATGCACCCCAGCGCGGCCAGCGGCGCGACGACGACGACGGCCGGCGTCCGGAACGGGCGCTTGCGGTCGGGATCGGTGCGGCGCAGCACCAGGACGGCGATGGCCACCATGGCGAAGGCGAACAGCGTCCCCGAGTTCGAGATGTCCGCCAGGATCCCCACCGGGAAGAAAGCGGCGAACAGGGCCACGAAGATCCCGGTGATGATCGTGATCACGTGCGGCGTCTTGAACTTCGGGTGCACCTTGGACAGCACCGGCGGCAGAAGGCCGTCGCGGCTCATCACGAAGAAGATGCGGGTCTGGCCGAACATCATCATCAGGATGACCGAAGGCAGGGCCAGACCGGCGGCGAGGCCGATCAGGTTGCCGATCTGCGGCCAGCCGATCTCGCGCAGGGTCCAGGCCAGCGCTTCCTTCGAGCAGACCACCTTGGTGTCGCCCAGGGCCGCGCAGGCAGCGCTGAGTTCCGGGCTGCCGGGCCGCAGGCCCGCGCCGGCGGCGTCGGTGACCGGCTGTGCGCCCACCGTGCCGATGACACCCGAGGCCACCAGGATGTAGAAGATCGTGCAGATCCCCAGCGAGCCGATCAGGCCGATGGGCATGTTCCGCTGCGGGTTCTTGGTCTCCTCGGCGGCGGTCGAGACCGCGTCGAAGCCCACATAGGCGAAGAAGATCGACGCCGCCGCCGCCGAGACGCCGGCGAAGCCCAGCGGCATGAACGGGTTGAAGTTCTCCATGTTCATGACCGGCACCGCCAGCACGACGAACAGACTGAGGGCGGCCACCTTGATCGCCACCAGGAAGGCGTTGACCGTGGCGGATTCCCGCGTGCCGATCACCAGCAGGGCGGTAACCACCAGAGCGATGGCCATGGCCGGCAGGTTGACCATGCCGCCGTCGAACGGTCCCCGGACCAGCAGGTCGGGTATGTCGATGGCGAAGGCGTTCTCGATCAGGCCGACCACGTAGCCCGACCAGCCCACCGAAACGGCGCCGGCGGCGACGGCGTACTCCAGAATCAGCGCCCAGCCGACCATCCAGGCCAGCAGTTCGCCCATCACGGCGTAGCTGTAAGTGTAGGCCGAGCCGGAAACCGGCACCATGGCCGCCATTTCCGCGTAGCACAGCGCCGCCACGGCGCAGACGAAACCGGCGATGATGAAGGCCAGGATCATGCCCGGGCCCGCCTTCTGCGCGGCTTCCGCCGTCAGGACGAAGATCCCGGTGCCGATGATGGCCCCGATGCCCAGCATGGTCAGCTGGAACGGCCCGAGCGAGCGGTGGAGCGACTTCTTTTCGGCCGTAGCCAGGATCGCGTCGAGCGGCTTAACGCGCCACATATATTCCTCCGAACGGCGGCCCCCGAGCCGCCCAGGTAAAATTTGGCGCGACCGTGGCGTGCTTGTGCCCTTGCGGTCAAGCGCCAACGCCCGAAGGCGTTTTCATATGCCCGCCCGGCAGGCTAGAGCCGGGCGAATGCTGCCCATCCATGAGGCCTTGCCCGATCTCAGGGCCGCGCTCGCCGCGGGGAACGCCGCCGTGCTGGTCGCCCCGCCGGGGGCGGGCAAGACCACGGTCGTGCCGCTCGAGCTCCTGAAGGAGGCCTGGGCCGGCGGAAAGATCATCGTCCTGGAGCCCCGCCGCCTCGCCGCCCGTGCGGCCGCCGAACGGATGGCGAAGTCGCTCGGCGAGCCGGTGGGCCGGACGGTCGGCTACCGGGTGCGGATGCAGAGCCGCGTCTCGGCCGCCACCCGGATCGAGGTGGTCACCGAGGGCGTCTTCACCCGCATGGTCCTGGCCGACCCGGAGCTGGCGGGCGTCGCCTGCGTGATCTTCGACGAGTTCCACGAACGCAGCCTGGACGCCGATCTGGGCCTGGCCCTTGCGCGCGACGCACAACGGCTGTTGCGGGACGACCTGCGCCTGCTGGTCATGTCGGCGACCCTGGACGGCGCGGCGGTCGCCCGGCTGCTGGACGCGGCGCCGGTGGTCGAGAGCCTGGGCCGCATGTTCCCGGTGGAGACGCGCTATCTGGGCCGCGACGACCGGCTGCGCATCGAGGACCAGGCCGTCCGCGCCGTCGAACGCGCCCTGGCGGAGGAGACGGGCAGCCTGCTGGTCTTCCTGCCGGGCCAGGGCGAGATCCTGCGCACCGCCGAGCGCCTGCGCGAGCGCGCCCGTCCGAACGTCGAGATCGCCCCGCTCTACGGCGCCCTCGACCCGCGCGACCAGGACCGCGCCATCGAGCCCGCGCCGCCGGGCGTCCGCAAGGTGGTGCTGGCCACCTCCATCGCCGAGACCAGCCTGACCATCCAGGGCGTCCGCGTCGTGGTCGACTGCGGCCTGGCCCGCACGCCGCGCTACGATCCGGCGAGCGGACTGATGCGCCTGGCCACCGTCCGCGTCTCCCGCGCCGCCGCCGACCAGCGCCGCGGCCGGGCGGGGCGCACCGAGCCGGGCGCCTGCTACCGCCTGTGGGACGAGGCCGAGACGCGGGCGCTGCCGGCCTACGCCGACCCGGAAATCCTGGACGCCGACCTGTCGGGCCTGGCCCTCGACCTCGCCCGCTGGGGCGCCAAGGACGCCGCCGACCTGGCCTTCCTCGATCCGCCGCCCGCCGCGGCTTTCGCCGAGGCCCGCGCCCTGCTGCATCGGCTGGAAGCGCTGGACGAAGGCGGCGTGCTTACCGCCCACGGCGGCGCCCTGGCCGAGTTTCCCCTGGCGCCGCGCCTGGCCCACATGGTGCTGAAGGCGGCCGAGACCGACCAGGCGCTGCGGGCGGCCCGGATCGCCGCCCTCATCACCGAGCGGGGCCTCGGCGGACGCGACGCGGACCTGCGTCACCGCCTGGACGCGCTCGATCGCGACCGCAGCCCGAGGGCGCGGGACGCCAAGGCCCTGGCCGAGCGCTGGGCGGGCCTCAGCGGCAAGGCCGGGAAGGGCGAGCCGCTCTCCGACGGCCTGCTGCTCGCTTTCGCGTACCCGGAGCGGGTGGCCAAGGCGCGGGGCGGGCAGGGCGAGTTCCAGCTCGTCACCGGTCGGGGAGCCTTCGTCGAGCCCACCGATGCGCTGGCCCGCGAACCGTGGCTGGCGGTGGCCGAGCTGGGCGGCGGCGACCGCCGCGACCGCATTCTGCTGGCCGCGCCCCTGGAGGCGGCCGAGCTCGTCGCCTTCCAGGCCCAGTTCGAGATCGAAGAGCGCCTGGAGGAAAGCGGCGGCGGCCGCCTTCGCGCCAAGCGCCTCACCCGCCTGGGCCGCCTGACGATCCGCGAGGAGGTCGACGACAGCCCCGACCCGGCCCTGATCGCCCGCGCGCTCGCCGACCGCGTGCGCCGCGAGGGTGTGAAGACGCTGCCCTGGGGAGCGGCGGCCCAGAGCCTGCGCGAGCGCCTGGCCTTCCTCCACGCCCGGGACCCGGCCTGGCCCGATCTCTCCGACGCGGCCCTGCTGGTGCGTCTCGACGAGTGGCTGACGCCAATCCTGGGCGGCGTGCGCGGCCTGTCCGCCCTCAAGCCCGACACGCTGGACGGCGCCCTGCGCACCCTCGTGCCCTGGGACCTGCAACGTCGCCTCGACGCCGAGGCCCCGGCCCGCTGGACCGCGCCCACCGGCAACAGCTTCGCCATCGACTATGCCGCCGAGGGCGGCCCGCGCGTCGACGTGCGGGTGCAGGAGGTGTTCGGCATCGCCCAGCATCCCATCGTCGCGGGGGTCCCCATCACTATGTCGCTGCTCTCCCCCGGCCACCGCCCGATCCAGACCACCAAGGACCTGCCGGGCTTCTGGACGGGCTCGTGGAAGGACGTCCGCTCCGACATGCGCGGCCGCTACCCCAAGCACGTCTGGCCCGAAGACCCCGCCTCGGCCGCCCCGACGGCAAGAGCCAAGCCGCGCGGGACCTGACGCTTCGGGCCTCTTTGTCTAGGTTGGGCGGCGGGGAGGACCGCATGACCCAAGCCAATGAGACCGGTGGCCCTTTGCGGCGTCGGGTCCACGACCAGCTCGAACCGGCTTGGCGTTCCGACGGCGTGTCATGGCTCAACCGTTTCCTGATCGCCGCGATTCTCGCATCCGTGGCGGTCGCGCTTCTGGAGACCGAACCGACGGTGATCAGCGGCCGCGAGAACCTTTTCCGCGCCGCCGAACTGGGTTTCGCCGCGATCTTCGCGGTTGAATACGCCGTCCGGTTCTGGACCGCGGCGGAGGACGGCGGCTGGCGCGCACGGCTGCGGTGGATCGTCTCGCCGGCCGCCATCATCGATTTGCTGGCGATACTTCCGGCGATCTTCGCGGCCGTCGCGGCCCCGTCGTACCTTCTGCGCCTCGCTCGCCTGCTGAGGATCCTCCGCCTGGCCAAGCTGGGCCGCTTCTCGAAGGCGTGGAGCCTGGTCGCCCGGGCCATCGCCTCACGGCGTTACGAATTGCTGCTGACCTTCTACGGCGCCGTCGTGATCATGATCGTCTCGGCCACGCTGCTCTACCTGGCCGAGGGGCCGGTCCAGCCGGAAAAGTTCGGCAGCATTCCCCGGGCCCTCTGGTGGTCGGTGGTGACCCTGACCACCATCGGCTACGGCGACGTCTATCCCGAGACGCTCCTCGGGCGGGTGTTCGCGGCGATGACCGCCGTGTTCGGCATCGGCCTCATCGCCGCACCCACCGGCATCCTGGCGGCCGCCTTCAGCGACGCGTTGCAGGCGCAGCGCGACGAGAAGGCGGGCCCTGACGAGGACTAAGCCGCCGCCTTCGCGGACCATGCCCGCGGGTGCTGGCTGCGGAAGCCGACCGCGATGCGGTTCCAGGCGTTGATGGTGGTGATGAGCAGGGTCAGGTTCACTGTCTCGGTCTCGTCGAAGTGCGGGGCCAACCCTTCGTAATCGGCGTCCGGCGCGCCGGTCTGCGCCAACAGGGTCAGGGCCTCGGTCCATGCCAGGGCCGCCCGTTCGCGCGGGGTGTAGAGACTGGATTCCCGCCAGGCGTTCAGCAGGTACAGCCGCTCCTCGGTCTCGCCGGCGGCGCGGGCGTCTTTCGAATGCATGTGCAGGCAGAAGGCGCAGCCGTTGATCTGCGAAGCCCGCATCTTCACCAGCTCGATCAGACTGTGCTCCAGCCCACAACCGGCCAGATAGGTCTCAAGGTCGACCATCGGCTTCATGGCCTGCGGGGCGACGATATGGGGGTTCAGGCGCTTGGACATGGGAAATCTCCTCGTTCTCTGCCCCTAGGACGGAGGAGGAGGCCCGGCTGTGACACGCCGTCAGGCGGTGGCGGCGTAGATCATGATCCCAGTCGCCACCGACAGGTTCAGGCTGTCGGCCCGGCCGCGCATGGGGATCTTCACGTTGACGTCGCACAGGGCGGCCAGGTCGGGCGTCAGCCCCTGCTGCTCGTTGCCCATCAGCACGAGGGCCGGCTTGGCGTAGGCCGCCTCGCTGTGGGTCACGGTGGCCGAGAGCAGGGTGCCCACGACCGAGCCCGTCCAGCCCGCCCGCCAGGCGGCGAATTCGGCCTCGGTCGCCTTCGCCAGCGGCACGGCGAAGATCGAGCCCATGGTCGCCCGCACCGCCTCCACCGAATAGGGGTCGCAGCACTCGCCCACCAGCACGACGGCCCCGCAGCCGGCGGAATCGGCGGTGCGCACGATGGTCCCGAGGTTGCCGGGATCTCGCACCCGGTGCAGCGCCACCACGCACTGGGCGACGCCCGGCGTCACCTCGGCTAACGCCACGAACGCCTGCGGGAAGACGCCCACCACAGCCTGGGGGTTCTCGCGCCGGGAGACCTTGGCGAGGATGTCATGCGTGACCTCGATGACCTGGCCCCGCGCCGCGAGCGTCGCCTGCACCGCCTTCCGCATCATCGGATGGGCGGCCGCATCCGGTCCATGCATCAGGATCTTCGGCGCGTGGCCGGTGTCGATCCCCTCGATGACGTTCTTCAGCCCCTCGGCGACGAACAGGCCCGTCTCGTCGCGTTCCTTGCGCATGTGCAGGGCGCGGACGGCCTTCACCGTGTCGTTGGACAGCGAGGTGATGACCCGCGAACTCACGCCGACCACCGCGCGAAGAAGCTCATGCCGATGGCCCGGTCGCCGCGCTGTTCCTCCAGCGCCAGCTCGCCCCATTCGATGCGGCCGCCGCGCCCGTCCAGCTTCTCGGCCAGCAGCCCGGCCAGCGCCGCGCCGGAGATCCGCTCGGCATAGGCGTTCAGCACCAGGAACCTGGCCTTTTCCGAAAGAAGTTGGGCGCATAGCCCGGCAAGTTCAGGCAGATCCTCGAACAGGCGCCAGACCTGGCCGTCCGGCCCGCGGCCATACTTCGGCGGGTCCAGGATGATCCCTTCGTAGGTCGAGCCACGGCGCACCTCGCGGGCCACGTACTTCTTGGCGTCCTCGACGATCCACCGCACCGGGCGGTCGGTCAGGCCCGACAGCTCGGCGTTCTCCCGCGCCCAGGCCACGGCCTTCTTGGAAGCGTCCACATGGGTCACCGCCGCCCCGGCCGCCGCCATCACCAGGCTAGCCACGCCGGTGTAGCCGAACAGGTTCAGCACCCGCGGCGGGGCATCGCCGCCCTCGGCGACCGCGGTGCGCACCTTTTCGTCCAGCCAGGCCCAGTTCGCCGCCTGCTCGGGAAAGAAGGCCAGGTGCCGGAAGGCGGTGAACCGGCCGTGGAACTTCACCTCGCCCCAGGACAGCGGCCAGCGCTCCACCGGCTGGCCCTTGAAGCGCCAGCGCCCGGCGTCCTCCTCATCGGTGGGGTCGAACACCGCGTCCGCCGCCTCCCACACGCTCGCGGGCTGGCGGGGCGTCCACAGGCACTGCGGCTCGGGCCGGACCACCGTGTAGGGGCCGTAGCGCTCCAGTTTGCGGCCATGCCCCGAATCCAGCAGGGCGTAGTCGGCCCAGCCGGTAGTGCGCATCACCTCGGACGCCGCGGCGATTTGGGGCGGGCTCATGGCCGGCCCCTTACGCGCAGAGGGCGCCGCCCGTCCAGCCCACCGACAAAGACTTGTCACATCTGGCGATTTGGGGTCCGCTAGGCAGGGGGACGGTATGGGGAGCGTTATGAGTTCAGTCGCGACCGCGACGCGGAAGACGGCGCGCAAGGCCAAGGGCGACGGCCATCTCCGCCGCCAGGAGATCCTTGAGGCCGCCGAGCGCATCTTCGTGGCCGAGGGCTACGAGGGCGCCACGATCCGCAAGATCGCCGACGAGGTGGGGGTGTCCTCCACCGCGCTCTACATGCACTTCCAGGACAAGGCCTGCATCCTCCACGAGATCGTCGAGGGCACCCTGAGCCAGCTCCTGGAACGGAACACCGAGATCGCCGGTCGGCCGCTGGACGCGGTGGTGCGCACGCGGATGATGCTGGACGCCTACATGCGCTGGGGCCTGGAGCACCCCAACGCCTACCAGCTCGTCTATTGCGCCCCGTCGGCGGCCTCCACCGACCCGCGGCCCGAGCGGACCACCGAGCTCAGCGGCAAGTGCTACGAGGCCTTCAGCGGCGTTGTCCGCGAGGTGGCCGCCAGCGGCCGGCTGCGCATGGGCGCCGCCGATTCCGCGGCCCAGGCGCTCTGGATGGCCTGCCACGGGGTCGTGGCGCTGCTGATCGTGCGGCCGAACTTCGACTTCGCCGACGCCGAGGAGCTGATGCAGATCACCCTGGATGGGATGTTGCACGGACTGGTCATCGACTGACCCCTCGGCCCGCGCCTAAGCTTCCGCCAAACGGGGGAGGGGCGCGATGACGTTCTCAAAATGGGTGTTCACCATCGGGGGCCTTTGGGGCGTCCTGATCATCGGCTCGCTGTTCTTCCTCGAGCCCGTGATCGCCAGCCAGACCGGCCCGATCAGCCACCCCGACACCTACTACGGCTTCGCGGTGTCCACCTTCGCCATGCAGATCGGCTACCTGGTGATCGGCCGCAATCCGGCCGCTTACCGCCCCTTCATGCTGATCGGGGCGGGGGGCAAGTTGGCCTATGCGGGCTTCTGCTGGGCCCTCTACGCCCAGGGCCGCATCCCCGTGACCGTCCCGACCCTGGCCAGCCCCGACCTGCTGTTGGCGGCGCTGTTCATCGTGGCGTGGGTGAAAACGCGCGCGACCGCCGCTTAGGGGTTGCTCGCCACCGCCGAGGTCTGGGCCGCATAGCTGTAGCCGCCGCGCTTCAGGTCGTTGGAGAGCGTGATCGGCGCGGTCCCGCCGTTCAGCTTGGCCCGGTACACCTGCATGTTCTCCATCACCCGCATCACGTAGTTGCGCGTCTCGGAGAAGGGGATGCACTCGATGAAGTCCAGCGGGTCCTGTCCGCCCGCGCGCGGGTCGCCGCACATCGATATCCACTGTGGCGGACGACCGGGCCCGGCGTTGTAGCCCGCCGCGGCCAGGATGTAGGACCCCGAGAACTGGTTCACGAGCTGGCCGAGGAAGCTGGAGCCCAGGCGCATGTTGTAGTCCGGCTCGTACAGCATCGAGGCCGAATAGCTGACGCCCATGCGCCGGGCCACGGTGGCCGCCGTCGACGGCAGCAGCTGCATCATCCCTCGTGCGTCGGCGTGCGAGCGGACGGCGGGATCGAAGCCGCTCTCCTGGCGGGTGATCCCCAGCACCAGCGCCGGCTCGGGCGCGCCGGCCACCTGCGGCGGCGTCCGGAACGGATAGGCCCGGTCGGCCAGGATGAGGCCCCGCTGGGCCGCGCCGCGCGCCGCCTTCATCGAGGTGTCCTGGTCGCCATAGCCGCGGATCGCGTCGATCAGCAGCGCCGCCTCGACCCGGCTCGGCACGATGTCGTCGATGTGCAGGGCGAAGACCCGGAACAGGTCGCGCTGGTCCTGGTCGGCCAGGAGGCGCATGGCCTGGACCTCGTCGCGGGCCTCGAACCGGGCGCGCTCGGCCTCGGTCGCCACCGGATCGGCCGGCAGCACCAGCTTCAGGCCCAGCTTCTCGGCGGCGAGCTGGCCGTAGAAGGTGGTCCTATGTTCGGCGGCGCGGGAATAGTGGTTTTCGGCGCCGACGCGGTCGCCGGCGGCCTCCGCGGCGCGGCCCATCCAGTAGAGCGCCCGCCCGCGGGTGATCGGCGAGCTGCCGATCCGCTCGATGGCGGCGAAGTGGCGGGCGGCCGCGGCCGGGTCGTTCAGCCGGCTCAGCGCGATCCAGCCGGCGTAGAACTCGGCCTCGGTGGCGTCGGCCCCGCTGTTCAGGCCCGTGTTGGCGGCGGCGCGGTAGGCGGCGCGCCAGTCGCCGCTGCGGATGGCCCACAGGGTCAGGCGGTAGCGCTCGTCCCAGGCCCGCTCGGCGTGCTCCGCGGTGGCCGCTTCCGGGGCCGCGGCGGGCAGGGCCGCGATCGCCGCGCCTTCCAGGCCTCGGCGGCGCAGGAAGGCGGCCCGCTCGAACGCCACGCCCGGATGGGCCTGGTCGGCGGGTGAGAGCTGGTTGTAGCTGCTGTCCGCATTGCCGCGCAGCGAGATGCGGGCCAGGGCCGCCGGCTGGTGTTCGGCGGGCAGCATGGCGACCATGTCGCGTGCCGCCGGGCCCTGCGCCCCGTACAGCAGGATGTCGGCGCGGCGGACGTGGTCGTCGGGGGTTAGGATGTCGCCGAACCGGGTCAGCATGGTGCGCTGGACGTCGGCCTCGAAGCTCTTGTCGCGCCACCAGCCACGGATCAGGTTGGCGGCCTCGGCCTGCCGGCCCAGGCTGCGGTACGCCGACGCCAGGGCCATCGCCCCCGGGGCGCTCTGCGGCGCCTGGCCGGCGAACCAGTCGACGATCTGCTGCGGCGTCTTGCCCGCGGTCTCCAGCGCCTTCTCGGCCGCGATCTGCCGCCGCGCGCCGCGCGGGAAGCCGGCCAGGTCGCGCCGCGCGGCGTCCAGGTCGTAGAAGCCGAGCTGGTTCGAACTCACGTCGACCATGGCGAAGGTCACGACCTTGCGGGCCACGGGATCCGAAAGGCTGGCGATCGCGGACTTGGCGGCGGAAATGTCGCCGCGCTTGGCGGCCGCCAACCCCTGGGCGAACAGGGCCCGGTCGCTGGCGCTCAGCGGCCGCGCGACGGTCTGGCGCGGTGGGGCGTAGGGCTGCGGCGCGGCCGGCAACTCGGGCTTGCCCAGCAGATCGCCGATGGGGTCCGGGGTCTGGGCGTGCGCGACCGCCGTCGCGGCAAGCGCGGCGCAGCCGACGAGCAGGGCGTTACGAACTCGAATATCCAAAAGGTCTCCCCCCGACTTGGGGAATGCACGGAATCAACATTGCGGGCTAAGCCCGCGGCAACATATTGTCCGCCCAATTCTGAACGTCGCCTCACTAGGCGACATCTTCACGGTCTTTTGCACACCTACATATCCGACATGTCCGAACCTCTCTTCCGCGGCGTCCTGCCGGCGCTCGTGACGCCTTTCCGCAATGGCGCGGTCGACGAGGACGCCTTCGTGTCCCTGGTCGAGCGCCAGATCGCCGGCGGCGTCCACGGCCTCATCCCTGTCGGCACCACCGGCGAAGCCTCCACCCTCAGCCACGAAGAGCACCGTCGGGTGATGGATCTCTGCGTCGCCACGGCGAAGGGCCGCGTGCCGGTGATCCCGGGCGCCGGCTCCAATTCTACGGACGAAGCGATCGAATTGGTGCGCTACGCCAAGAAGATCGGTTGCGACGCCGCCCTGGTGGTCACGCCCTACTACAACCGGCCCAGCCAGGAGGGGCTCTACGCCCACTACAAGGCGATCAACGACGCGGTTCAGCTTCCCATCCTTGTCTATAACGTGCCGGGCCGCACCAGCGTGGACATCTCCAACGCCACCCTGGCGCGCCTGGCCAAGCTGCCGAACATCGTGGGGATCAAGGATGCGACCGGCGACCTGCCGCGCGCCAGCCTCCAGCGGCTGGAGTGCGGCGAGGACTGGGTCATGCTGTCGGGCAACGATGATTCGGCCCTCGGCTACATGGCGCACGGCGGCCACGGCTGCATCTCGGTCACCTGCAACGTCGCGCCGGAGCAGGTCTCGGCGTTCTACAACGACGCCCTGGCCGGCCGCTGGCAGGAGGCGCTCTATGCGCAGGATCGCCTGATCCGCCTGCACAAGGCGCTGTTCGCCGACGCCAGCCCGTCGCCCACCAAGTTCGCCCTGTCTCACCTGGGCCTCTGCGACGAGGCGGGCCGCCTGCCGGTGGTGCCTTGTTCCGAGGCCGCCCGCGCGGAGGTCCTGGCCGGCATGCGCGAGGCCGGGATCATCTGAGATGGCGGGCAAGCTGATCGCCGAGAACCGGCGCGCGCGCTTCGACTACTTCCTCGAGCAGACGTTCGAGGCGGGCATCGCGCTGACCGGGTCCGAGGTGAAGTCCCTGCGTAACGGCAAGGCCAACATCGCCGAGAGCTATGCGGCGGTGGAAGGCGACGAGATCGTGCTCGTGAACGCCGACATCCCGACCTACGCCCAGGCCGGCCCGCACTTCAACCACGAGCCGCGCCGCCACCGGAAACTGCTGCTCAAGCGCCGCGAGATCGAGAAGCTGATCGGCGCCGTCCAGCGGGAAGGGCGCACGCTCATCCCCACCAAGCTCTACTGGTCGGACAAGGGCCTGGCGAAGCTGGAGCTGTCCCTGGCCAAGGGCAAGAACACCCGCGACAAGCGCGAAGCGACCGCTGAGCGCGACTGGCAGCGCGACAAGGCCCGCCTGATGCGGGAAAAAGGCTGACCTTGGACCCTGCCGACATCGAGAGCCTGGAGCGCGCGACCGTCGAGGCCGTGGCCCCGCCGCAGGTGCTGGAGATCGGCGGCTGGCTGGTCCCGCTCGACGACGGCACGATCGGCCGGGCCAAGAGCGCCGTCCCGCTTCGCCACGATCTCGACGCCGCGGCCCTGGACGACATCGAGGCCGCCTACCGCGCCCGGGGCCTCAAGCCCGCCTTCCGCGTCGCCGACGTTCCGGGTCTGGCGGCCGTCGCCACCGAGCTCTCGCGCCGCGGCTATGTGGGGGAGCAGCCCACCCTGGTGATGACGGCCCTCGCCGAGCGCGTGGCCCAGGTGGCCGTGCCCTTCGCCGACCTGCTGGACCACCCTGACGAAGCCTGGGGCTCGGTCTTCCTGGGCGAAGGCTTCGATCCGGTGGACGGCGCGCACCGCGTGCGCCGCCTCACCGAGGCCCCCGACGCCCTCTACGGCGCCATCCGCGAGGGCGGGCGCACCGTGGCGGTGGGCGTCGTCAGCTTCGGCCATGGCTGGGCGGGCGTCCACGGCATGCGCACGGCGGTCGATCGCCGCGGATCGGGCTTCGCCAGCCGCCTCCTCGCCCTGTTCGGCGCCGCCGCCGAGGCGCGACAGGTCAACCGCATCTTCCTGCAGGTCGAAGGCGGCAACCCCGCCCAGAACCTCTACAAGCGCGCCGGCTTCGAGGAAGCCTGGCGCTACCAGTACTGGCGCTAAGTCCCTCCCTTAATGGGGAGGGACAGACGACGAAGTCGTCAGGGTGGGGCTCAGAGGATCAGGCTCAACGGCTGATCGCGAGCTCCCCACCCGTCTGCTCGTTTCACTCGCATCCACCCTCCCCATGAAGGGGAGGGACGATCAGGCCGCTACTCCGCCGCCATGGGCAGGATCACCGCCTCGCGGCCGCCGCGGACCAGGCCGCCGGGCAGGGCGCCCGTGTGCCGGCCGTCTTCGAAGGTCACCTGGCCCGACTTCACCGTGTAGCGATACCCGTCCGCCTTCTGCACCAGACGCCGCCCGCCCGCCGGCAGGTCGTGGATGGCCTCGGGCCGGTGAAGCTGCAGCGCCGCGAAGTCGATGACGTTGAGGTCCGCCAGCAGGCCGGGCTTCAGCTGCCCCCGGTCGTTCAGGCCATAGGCCTTCGCCGTGTCGCTGGTCAGCTTGCGCACCAGGAACTCCAGCGGAAAGCGGTCGCCCTTCACCCGGTCGCGGGCCCAGTAGCTGAGGATGAAGGTGGGCATCCCCGCGTCGGCGATCACCCCGCAGTGCGCCCCGCCGTCCGACAGGCCGAACAGCACATTCGGGTGCTGCATGTTCTTGCGGAAGAAGTCGAAGTTGTAGGTCTGGTAGCCGCCCAGCGGCTGGTAGAACAACTCGCGCCCCTCATCCCGCAGCAGGAGGTCGTACATCATCGCCAGCGGCGGCACGCCCGCCGCCTCGGCCAGGCCCGCCACGCTGCCTTCGCGGTCCGGTTCGTAGTTCGGCCGCTCGCCCAGCGGGAAGATCCGCCACAGGAGGCTGCCGCCGAACGCCACGGCCAGGTCTCCGGCCTCGCCCTCGCCGATGGCCGCGCGGATCAGGCCGCTGTCCTCGCTCAGCAGCGCCGCGCGGATCTCCGGCGTCTTCATCAGCGCCAGCCGCTCCTCCAGGGAGGCGTCCGCCAGCTTCGCCTTCCAGGTGGGGCTGGCCATGAAGACGTGGAAGCTGGAGGTCAGGCCGTGCAGGATGCCGGTCGGCCGCCCGGCGATCTGCGGGCGGATGTCCATCCCGTGCCGGCGGCTCTCCTCGGCGATGTTGTACATCTTGTCGCCCTCGTAGGCGCCGGCCGAGGTCGCCACCAGGGTGACGGGCAGTCGGGTCTCCTCCGCGAAGCCCTTGACCCACATCCACTCGTCGTCGTCGCCCAGGTGGTCCGAGACCATCTCGAACACGCCGTGACGCAGACCCTTCATGGACAGGCCCAGGGCCAGCATCTCGTCCGAGCCGGCGAAGGTGCCGGGCATATGGACGCCCTTCAGGTCCTTGTGCAGCAGGGTGCGCGAGGTGGAGAAGCCCAGGGCGCCGGCCTCCACGCCCTCGCGGACGATCTCGGCCATCTGGGCGATCTCTTCGGCGTTGGGCTGGTAGTCGGTGTTGCAGCGGTCGCCCAGCACATAGGCCCGCACCGAGGCGTGCGGCACGTGGGTCCCCACATCGATCGCCCGCGGCTTGGCCTCCAGGGCGTCGAGGTACTCGGGGAAGCTCTCCCACTTCCAGTCGATCCCCTCCGCCAGGGCCGAGCCGGGAATGTCCTCCACGCCCTCCATCAGTTCGATCAGGAAGTCGTGCGCGTCGGGTCGCACGGGGGCGAAGCCGACCCCGCAGTTGCCCATGATCGCCGTGGTCACCCCGTGCCAGGACGAGGGCGCCATCACCGGGTCCCAGGTCGCCTGGCCGTCGTAGTGAGTGTGGATGTCCACCCAGCCGGGCGTGACGATCAGGCCGCTGGCGTCGATCTCGCGCCGAGCCGGCCCTTCGACCTGGCCGACGGCCACGATCCGGTCGCCGTCCACCGCCACGTCGCCCACGAAGGGCTCAGCCCCCGTCCCGTCGACGATGGTCCCGCCGCGGATGATCAGGTCGTGCATCGGATCCTCCCAGATCACATGTTCTGCGGGAGGGTGGACCCGGCGCCGTGGCGGAAGTGAAGGGGTTTTGACGCCGCCGCGCCCGGGCAGGCGCGCAGCGCCAATTCACCGCTAAGACGCCAAGGATGCCAAGACTCCCGGACGGCTGTAGCCCCTTGGCGTGCTTGGCGTCTTGGCGGTCATCTGCCCAGCGTCTTCGGCGCCGCCTACTTCGCCAGGTCCTTCAGGATCGAGTCGTAGTGCGCCAGGTCTCCCTCGATGGCCGAGATCGGCGCGCGTTCATTCAGCCCGTGGCTGAACTCGTCCGAGTCCTTCATGAACAGGCCCGAGACGCCGTAGCTCGGAACCCCGGCGGCGCGGAAGTACATGCTGTCGGTAGCGCCCGACGCCTGGCTCGGCACGATGGGCAGGCCGGGGAAGCGGGCGTGGACGGCCTTGGTCACCGCCTTGAGCACGTCGGCCCTCAGCGGCGAGGCCGGGCTGTCGATGGACCCGTCCTCCAGGCGCTCGACCTTCACGTCGCCGCCCACGATCTGGCCGATGGTCTCCTTGACGCTCGCCGACGAGGTGCCGGGGAAGATGCGGCAGTTCACGGTCGCCACCGCCTTTTGCGGCAGGGCGTTGGGCGCATGGCCGCCCTCCAGCATGGTCGCCACGCAGGTGGTGTGCAGGGCCGGGCTCCAGGCCGGGTCGGCGCGGATGGTCTTGATCGCCGCCGCGTTCGTCGGGTCGGCGGCGAACGCCTTCAGCGCCTCGCCCACCGCCCCCGGCGTGTTCGCGCCGGCGGCCGCCAGGGACGCGCGGGTGATCTCGTTGTGCTGCGTCGGCCATTCATAGGCCTCCAGCTTGTCCAGCGCCCTGGCCAGCCGGTAGATCGCGTTGGTGGGCGTGGGCCGGCTGGAATGGCCGCCCGGGTCGGTCACGGTCAGGTGGAAGTCGGCATAGGTCTTCTCGGCCCCCTGGATGCCGAAGCTGATCGGCTTGCCGTCCTCGGTCAGCGCGCCGCCGCCCCCGTCCACGTTGAGGACCAGTTCCGCGCCCTTCAGCCGCTCGGCCAGGACGGCGGTGGTCTTCATGGTAGTTTCCTCGTCGCCCGACAGCGCCAGCACCACGTCGCGGCCCGGCTTCCAGCCGCTCTTGCGCAGGTGGGCCAGGGTGGCGACGATCATCGAGACGTCGAACTTGTTGTCCACCGCGCCGCGGCCGAAGACGTAGCCGTTCTCCTCCACCGCGGTGAACGGATCCCTTGTCCAATCTTCAGGCTTCGCTTCCACGACGTCCATGTGGCCGGAGATGACGATGGGCTTTTTCTTGGGGTCCTTGCCCGGATAGCGGGCGATCAGGAACGCCGTCCCGGCCATCGGTTCGATGGTGATCTCCGAAGGCGCATAGCCGCCCGCGACCAGCTTGCCTTTCAGGTACTCGGCATAGGGCAGGAACTGGTCGCCGCCCATCACCGTGCGATAGCCGATGCTCGTCTTCAGGATGCTCAGTGCCTCGGCTTGCAGGGCCGGATCCACCTTGGGCGGTGTGGCGAAGGCGGGCGCGGCGAGGGCGGTGGCCAGCAGGGCGGCGGTGAAGGTCTTGAGCACGCGGGAATCCACAGAAGCTGAGGCGGACGGCGACGCTACAGCCGCCGTCCGCCATTCGCCATAGGTCCCGTGGATGCGGCCTTCCGCGCCTCAGGCCTGCGGTCGGGCTTCCGTGCCCGCCGATCGGGCTCGGTCGCCGCCGTGCCGGCCCTCGGCGAACTCCTCGATCATCTTGGCGCAGAAGGCCGGCAGGTCGTCCGGGTTGCGCGACGTGACCAGGCCCTGGTGGACCACCACCTCCTGGTCCACCCACTCGGCGCCGGCGTTGCGCAGGTCGGTCTTCAGCGACGGCCAGGACGTGACCCGCCGCCCATCGACCCCTCCGGCGTCGATCAGCGTCCACGGGCCGTGACAGATGGCGGCGATGGGCTTTTCAGCCCGCACGAAAGCGCGGATGAAGTCGATCGCCTCGCTCTCGAGCCTCAGCTGGTCCGGGTTGATCACGCCGCCCGGCAGGACGAGACCGTCGTAGGTTTCCGGCTGGGTGTCGGAGAGGGCGCGGTCCACCCGCGTCTTGTCGCCCTTGTCGTGGTGCTTGAAGCCCTGGATCTCGCCGCCCTTCGGCGCGACGACGTGGACCTCGGCGCCGGCTTCGCGCAGCGCCGCCACCGGCTTTTCCAGTTCCACCTGCTCGAAGCCGTCCGTGGCCAGCACGGCGATCGTTTTTCCGGTGAGCTTGCCTTGGGCCATCTCAGCCTCCTTTGAATGAATTCGGGGGAGGGGAACCGGCTGGGGCGCGCCCTGTTCCAAGAGCTCAGCTTACGATGTCGATTCAGCCGTCGATCAGCGCCCACGCCCGCCGGAAGACCGCCTCGAACATCTCGCCCGTCAGCCGGCCGGTGTTCGTGTTGAGGCGCGAGCAGTGATAGCTGTTCAGGACCACGTAGGGCCCGGCCGGGAACTCCGTCCCGTGGCCCGCGATCCCCGCCGACGCCTTCAGCCCCAGCGCCCGCAGCACATTGCGCCGCGAGACGTCGCCCAGGGTCACGATCACCTTCAGCCGGGGCAGGGCGGCAAGCCGGCTCGCGAGAAACGGCCGGCAGGTGGCCTCCTCCAGCGTCTCGGGCTTGTTGCCGGGCGGCGCGCAGCGGACGGCGTTGGTGATCATGCAGTCGACCAGCTCCAGCCCGTCGTCGGGCCGCGCCTCATAGGTCCCGCGGGCGAAGCCGGTCTTCAGCAGGGTCTCGTACAGCATCCAGCCGGCGCCATCGCCGGTGAACGGGCGGCCCGTGCGGTTCGCGCCCATCCGCCCCGGCGCGAGGCCGACGACGCACAGCCGGGCCTGCTCGTCCCCGAACGAGGCCACCGCCCCGTTGAATCCGCCCGGCACGGAGATCTTGTTGGCTTCCCGATAGGCCACCAGTCGCGGGCACAGCGGGCACTCGCGCGGCGCCTCCGCCGGCGCGGAGTCAGATGTCGGCATCGCGTTCCACGTGCTGGGCGCGGTTCTCGGACAGGAACTTTGGCAGGCGCGCGGGCCGCCCGATCAGGTCCGCCAGGTCCTGCAGGTCGACGAAGTTGTCCGCCTGCCGGCGCAGGTCGTCGCTGACCATCGGCGGCTGGCTCTTGACGGTGGAGACCACCGTGACCCGGCTACCCTTGCGCTGCACCGCCTCCACCAGCTTGCGGAAATCGCCATCCCCGGAGAACAGCACCAGATGGTCGGCGTGCTCGGCCATCTCCATCATGTCGACGGCGATCTCGACGTCCATGTCCCCGCGGAACCGCTTGCGGCCGCTGGCGTCGGTGTACTCGCGCGCCGACTTCGTCACGAGCTGGTAGCCGTTGTAGTCCAGCCAATCGACCAGCGGCCGGATCGGCGAGTACTCCTCGTTCTCCACCAGGGCGGTGTAGTAGTAGGCGCGCACCAGCACGCTGCGCTTCTTGAACTCCTCCAGCAGCTTCCGGTAGTCGATGTCGAAGCCGAGGTTCTTCGCGGCCGAGTAGAGGTTGGCGCCGTCGATGAACAGGGCCAGCCGGTCCGTGGGGTAGAACGTCATCAGCTCAAATGTCCCAGATAGCCTTGGTGACCTGAATGGGGTGGCCGTCGTCGCCCTGGGCAGCAATCTGGCGGGCCGCTACGGCTCGTCCGAGGCTCTGCTGGAGGCGGCTCTGGCCAGGTTCCCGGCGGTCGGCTTGAAAATCCTGAAGCGGTCGTCCTGGTGGCGCTCGGCCGCCTGGCCCGACCCGAATGCGCCTGAGTACCGCAACGGCGTCGCCCTTGTCGAGGCGAGCGGCCCGCCGCAGGCCATGCTGGCCGCGCTGCTCGCGATCGAGGCGGAGCTGGGCCGCGAGCGGGGCGCCCGTAACGCGCCGCGCACCCTCGATCTCGACCTCATCGCCCATGGCCGGACGGTGATGGCCACGCCCGCCCTGACCCTGCCGCATCCTCGCGCCCATGAGCGGCGGTTCGTCATGGGCCCGCTGGCGCAGATCGCCCCGGACTGGGTCCACCCCACCCTGGGCGCGACGGCGGCCGAACTTTCTGCGCGCGCGAATGTCGGGACCGACGCGGCTCCCACGTCATGACTGAGGAGGCGTCCGCCTCCGCCCCCTCCAGCCCACGAGGTTCCGATGCGTTTCATGATCATCCGCAAGTCGGATGCGGACACCGAAGCCGGCGTCATGCCCACCGAGGCGCAGGCGCGGTCCATGGTCGACTACCACGCCGAGATGGCCAAGCACCTGAAGGTCCTGGGCGGCGACGGCCTGCACCCCAGTTCCAAGGGCGCCCGGGTGAAGTTCACCGACGGCAAGCCTATAGTCATCGACGGCCCCTTCGCCGAGACCAAGGAGCTGATCGCCGGCTACACGATGGTCGAGGCGGGCAGCCTGGAAGAGGTGCTGGAATGGGCCAAGCGCTGGCCCATGGATTGCGGCGAAGCCAACGTCGAACTGGAGATCCGCCGCGTGTTCGAGCTGGAGGAGCTGGGCGACGCCTTCGCGCGACCCACGCTCCGGGAGCATGCGAACGCCGTCTTCGGCAAGAGCTGACGGGCCTCATCGACGCGTGCGACCTATGCGGCGTTGCACAATGGGGGCCGACCCTCTATTTTGCGCGGTTCTATCTTCCCTCCCTGAGAGACTCCATGGCTCGCGTCACCGTCGAAGACTGCATCGAGAAGGTCCCGAACCGCTTCTCGCTCGTGCTCCTGTCCGCCCATCGCGCCCGCGCCATCTCGGCCGGCTCGCAGATCATGGTGGATCGGGACAACGACAAGAACCCGGTCGTGGCCCTGCGCGAGATCGCCGACGACGTCGTCGACGCCGAGGAGCTCAAGGAAACCCTGATCGGCACGCTGCAGCGCGTCGACGAGCGTTCGGAAGCCGAGGAAGAGGCTGAGACCCTCGCCCTGCTGGCCGATCCGACCCACATGCAGATGAGCGAGCTGGAACTGGTCCGCGCCCTGCAGAGCGACCGCGACGGCGGCCAGGAGGAGCGGTACTGAGCCCAGAAGGCGCAGAACCCCTCACTAGAGAGGCGGCGACCGCAACCGCCGTCCCGCCTCCCGACACCTCCATGCCCGAAGCGCCGGCGATGGACGCTCCCATGCAGGCGCCGCTGGTCACCGGGACCACCCGGCCCAAGATGCTTCGCCAGTTCGAGCTGATCGAGAAGGTCCGCTCGTACGACCCCTCGGCCGACGAGGCGCTCCTGAACCGCGCCTACGTCTACGCCATGCGCCAGCACGGTTCGCAGAAGCGGGCGTCCGGCGACCCCTACTTCGCCCATCCCATCGAGGTGGCGGGCATCCTCACCGACTACCGCCTCGACACCGAGACCATCGTCACGGCGCTGCTGCACGACGTCATCGAGGACACCGACGCCACCCGCGAGAAGGTCGAGCAGCTCTTCGGCGCCGAGATCGCCGAGCTTGTCGAGGGCGTCACCAAGCTCTCCAAGCTGGAGCTCTCGCAGGAACACCTTCGCCAGGCGGAGAACCTGCGCAAGTTCATCCTGGCCATCTCCAAGGACGTCCGCGTCCTCCTGGTGAAGCTGGCCGACCGGCTGCACAACATGCGGACCCTGCATTTCATCAAGCAGGCCGCCAAGCGCGAGCGGATCGCCCGCGAGACCCTCGACATCTACGGCCCCCTGGCCCGCTCCATCGGCGTGCACCGCATCTGCGAGGAGCTGGAGGAACTGGCCTTCGCCCACCTGAACCCGGTGGGCCGCAACGCCATCCTGCGCCGCCTGGCCGTTCTGCGCGAACAGCAGGGGGGGGCGGTCTCGGCCGTGAGCCAGGAGATCAGCAACCGGCTGGAGGTCGCCGGCATCCCCGCCCGGGTCTTCGGCCGCGAGAAGCACGCCTATTCGATCTGGCGGAAGCTCCAGCGCAAGTCGATCGGCTTCTCGCAGCTCTCCGACATCTACGCCTTCCGGGTGATCGTCGACACCGAGGAGGACTGCTACCGCGCCCTCGGCGTCATCCACCGCGCCTGGCCCAGCGTGCCCGAGCGGTTCAAGGACTTCATCTCCACCCCCAAGCGCAACAACTACCGGTCCATCCACACCACGGTGGTGGGCTACAAGGGCATGCGCATCGAGATGCAGATCCGCACCGAGGCCATGGACCGGGTGGCCGAGGAGGGGGTCGCCGCCCACTGGCGCTACAAGAACGAGTCCTACGGCTTCGACGCCGAAGCGCAGAAGGCCGCCGGCGGCCGCGACCCGCTGGTCAACCTGCGCCACCTCGTCCAGGTGCTGGAACACGGCGGCGACGCCGAGGAGCTGGTCGAGCACGCAAAGCTCGAGATGTACCTCGACCAGGTGTTCGTCTTCACGCCCAAGGGCCAGCTGGTCAGCCTGCCGCGCGGAGCCATGCCGCTGGACTTCGCCTACGCCCTGCACACCGACATCGGCGACACCACCGTGGGCGCCAAGGTCAACGGCGAGCTGAAGCCCCTGCGCACCACGCTCTCCAACGGCGACGTGGTCGAGGTGATCCGCGGCGGCAAGCCGGTGGTCCCGCCGGACTGGCGCTCGCTCACCGTCACCGGCCGCGCCCGCTCGGCCATCCGCCGCCACATCCGTCAGACCGAGCGCGAAGAGTTCGTCCGCCTGGGCCGCGCCACCGTTGACCAGGCCTTCGAGTCCGCCGGCAAGAGCCGCAAGGATGTCTCCCTGCGCCCGGCGCTGGACCGCTTCGCCGTCGCCAGCGAGGACGACCTGTTCGACGCCGTCGGCCGCGGCCGCGCCACGCCCTCCCAGGTTCTGGAGGCGGTGTTCCCCGGCCTCAAGGCGGCCGAGCGTGAGGCCGCCACCGCGCGGCGCCACATCCAGGAGGGCAAGACCGCTCGGCTCTACGTCCGCGGCGGCGGCCTGACCCCCGGCGTCACCTTGCATTTCGGCCCGTGCTGCTCGCCGGTGCCCGGCGATAGGATCGTCGGCATCCTGGAGCCCGACGGCCGCGGCCTCACCGTCCACACCATCGATTGCGAGAAGCTGGCCGAATACGAGGAGCGCGAGGAGCTCTGGCGCGACCTGCAGTGGACGCCCGAGGCCGAGCGCAACGCCATCGCCCGCGCCCGCCTGACCGCCACCATCCGGAACGCCCCCGGCGTCCTGGGCCAGGTCTGCACCATCATCGGCGAGGCCGGCGGCAATATCGTGAACCTGCGGATGCACCACCGGCAGTCGGATTTCTTCGACGTGGACATCGACGTCGACGTCAACGACGCCCGCCACCTCACCCACATCTCCGCCGCCCTCCGCGCCAACCCCAGCGTCGAAGAGGTCGAGCGCACGAAGGGCGAGGGGTAGCACACGCTGTCATCCCGGTTTTGGCCGCAGGCCAAAGACCGGGGCCGCGATCTGCTGCGGCGACGGTTTCACGCCGCGGCGCCGCGGCGCCTACAACCCATGTCCACAAATCGGGGTCCCGTCTTCGCGCGCCGCGAAACCGGGATGACAACCCGAAGCCCGCGCCTCAGTCGTCGATCAGGACGACGCCGGTGACTTCCTCGCGGTAGCGGCGCTCCTGGTCCCAGTGGCGCAGGATGTCCGTCAGCACATAGGGCGGGACCCAGTCGTAGTCCTCGTGATGCGCGCCCGCCAGGTAGAGCGGGGTGATGGTCTTGTAGTTCTGCTCGATGATCGCCTCGCAATAGGAGCGGATCGTCGAGCGGTCGGTGGAGACCTCGCTGGCCCGGCGGTCCTCCGGGTCGATGCGCGAGCGGCCCACCGGGATCCAGAGGGTGGGGTAGGGCTGGTTGTCGATGACCCCCTTCAGCTTGTCCTTGCCCGACAGATGCAGGCGCAGTGGCCCCACCTTGCGCGTGTAGGCGCCGGTCAGCAGGAAGGCCAGGTCCACCGAGACGATCATCCGGTCGGGGCTGGCCCAGGAGGTCAGGCGGAAGCCGGTGTCGATCGACGGTCCCACGAACTCGCGCGTGATCGTCGGGTTGGCCGGGTTGGCGTACCACTCCTCGCGGATCTCGGCCTGGGCCAGGATCGGGTCCTTGATGTCCGCCTGCGAGGCGCCGCGGCGGAAGAAGATCTCGGCGTTGGGCGAGGGGAACAGGCCGATCCAGGCCGTGGACTTCACGTCCAGGTGCTTGGCCGCCTCGTCGCGGCTGCCCCGATACTCGTTCAGGGTCGCCAGCCACACATGCATCAGGGCGTGCGCGTGGCTCAGGCTGTGCAGTTCGCAGACGTAGAGCAGCTCGTCGCCGTTGCTCTTCCAGAATTCCGGCGCCGGCAGGCCGTCGTCGAGGCCGCCCGCGAATTCGCGATACTGCGTCTGAAGAATATAGTCGAAGTTACGGTAGAAGCTGACGATTTCCGGCCGCCACATCTGCCGGCTCTGCTTGTAGGGCGTGGATCCGACCAGGTCGACGCTGAGGAACAGGCGCAGCCGCGGCTTCAAGCCCTCGGGGAACTCGGCGGGGAACGCCCGGCGCTCGTGCGCATCCGCCACGGCCGCCCGCGCGCCCGCGCCGTCGCCCGCGGGCGACGCAGCCGTGCTGAAAGCGGCGATGAACCGCTCTGTGGCCGTGGTTCTTGCGTCCATCGGTCGTCTAATGCGCCTTGGTTGGCGGTATGCACCATCACGAGTTATTGGCTGCATCCTTGCACCGACATGTTGCCGAGAAGCGAACGCCGATGAACACTGAAGCTGTCCTGGACGAATTTCGCGCCGCCGGGGCGCTGCGAGAGGGCCACTTCATCCTGGCGTCAGGCCGCCACAGTCCGATGTTCCTGCAGAAGAACCTGGTTTTCCAATATCCTGAGCGGACCGAGCGCCTTTGCCGGGCCCTGGCCGCCAAGATCGAGGCCCAGTTCGGCAAGCCGGACGTGATCGTCGCCCCGGCCGTCGGCGCCATCATTCCCGGCTACGAAGTGGCCCGCGCCATGGGCGTGCCGTCGATCTACGTCGAGCGCGAGGACGGCAAGTTCCGGCTGCGCCGCGCCTTCAGCATCGCCCCCGGCGCCAAGGTGGTCGTGGTCGAGGACGTGATCACCACCGGCGGCTCGTTCCGCGAGGCGGTGGAGCCCATCGAGGCGGCCGGCGGCGTTGTGGTCTGCTGCGCCTGCATCGTCGACCGCTCCGGCGGCCGGGCTGAGGTGGGCTGGCCCCTGGTGGCCCTGGCGACCGTGGACGTTCCGTCCTACGCCGCCGATGAGATCCCTCCCGAGCTGGCCGCCCTCCCGGCGGAGGAGCCGGGCTCCAAGAGGCTCCGCGGATGAGCAGACTGCGCCTGGGCGTCAACATCGACCACGTCGCCACCGTGCGGAACGCGCGGGGCGAGGGCTATCCCGATCCCGTCCGCGCCGCCGAAATGGCCCTGGCCGCCGGCGCTGACGGCATCACCGCCCACCTGCGGGAGGATCGCCGCCACATCTCGGACGCCGACATCGACGCCCTGGCGGTCACCTGCCGCCGGCGCGGACGCCCGCTCAACTTCGAGTGCGCCGTGACGCCCGAGATGGAGGCTATCGCGCTCGCCCACCTGCCGCACGCCGCCTGCCTGGTGCCGGAGCGGCGCGAGGAGGTCACCACCGAGGGCGGCCTCAACGTCGTGAAGGGCCACAACACCATCGCCCCTGTCGTATCGCGGCTGGTCCAGGCCGGCATCCGGGTCTCCTGCTTCATCGATGCGGATGTCGCCCAGGTCGCCGCGTCCCGGTCGGTCGGCGCCCAGGTGGTCGAGCTGCACACCGGCGCCTATTGCGAGGCCGTCCGGGGCGGCCGGCGCGAAGAGGCCGAGGCCCTGCTGGCGAACCTCAAGGGCGCCGCCGCCGAGGCGCATCGCCTGGGCCTGGAGGTCCACGCCGGCCACGGCATCGACTACGAGACGGTCAAGCCCGTCGCCGCGATCCCGGAGCTGATGGAATTGAACATCGGCCATTTCCTGATCGGCGAGGCCATCTTCATCGGCCTGGGGCCCGCCATCCAGCGGATGCGGGCCCTGATGGACGAAGCTCGGGCGCAGGTGGCGGCGTGATCCTGGGCCTGGGCTCCGACCTTTCCGACATCCGCCGCATCCAGGAGAGCCTCGACCGCTTCGGCGACCGCTTCAAACAGCGGGTGTTCACCGAGCTGGAGCGCACGCGCTCCGACCGAAAGGTCGACGCCGCCGCCAGCTACGCCAAGCGCTTCGCCGCCAAGGAGGCCTGCGCCAAGGCCCTGGGCACCGGCATGCGCCGGGGGGTCTTCTGGCGCGACATGGGCGTGGTCAACATGCGCTCGGGCCAGCCCACCATGGCCCTGACCGGCGGCGCGGCCGAGCGGCTCAAGGAGATGACGCCGCCGGGCATGAAGGCGGTCATCCACCTGACCCTCACCGACGACCACCCCTACGCCCAGGCCTTCGTGATCATCGAGGCGCTGCCGGAATAGAGTCGCGCGCTCAGGACCCCGACGCGCCGTCCGGCCGGCGCGTCTGGCCGGGGTCGTAGAAGAACGTCTCGCGCCAGATCCTGTCGCCGCGCCATTCCTGCCAGGCGATCTCCTCGAAGCGGTTCACGTGGCCCTTCTTCGAGGTGAAGGTGAAGCGCCAATGGATCGCCACGCGGTCCCCGTCCACCAGCGGCGGCGCCAACAGTTCGGTGACCACCTCGGCCTGCCGGGCCAGCATCTGCGCCTCGCCGGCCATCAGCAGGTCGCGGCCGACCCGCGGGGCGTCCTGGTTCTCCTGCATCGCGGCGTCCTCGGCGTACCAGTCGCGGATCGCCTCCACGTGCTGGCCGCTCAGCACCTGGGCGACGAAAGCTTCCACAGTCTGGCGCGACGGCATCGATTTCCCCCTCAGGCGGCCGGAGCGCTGCGCCGCTGCATCAGCCGCGGCCACAGGGTGTTGATGGCCAGACCGCCCAGCACCAGCACGGCGGCGGTCAGCTTCCAGCTCGTCAGCGCCTCGCCCAGCAGGATCGCCGAGGCGCCCATGCCGAACACCGGCACCAGCAGGGAGAGGGGCGCGATGGTGGCGGCGGGGTGGCGCGCCAGCAGCCAGGCCCAGGCGGTGTAGCCGAAGATCGTATTGCCTACCGACTGCCACAGCAGCGCCGCCCAGGCCCCGGCGTCGGCATGCTGCACGGCGCCGGAGATCGCCGGCCAGCCCTCGAACATCAGCGCCAGGGCGAACAGCGGCGGCGCCGAGAAGACGCTGGCCCAGACCACATAGCTCAACATGTTCACCGGTCCGGCCGCCCGCGCGGCCGTGTTCCCGCCCGCCCAGCCCAGGGCCGCGATCAGCACCAGTCCGAGACCCAGGGGCGTGACCTCGCCGTTGGTGTGGATCATCAGCCAGCCCAGCCCGCAGGCCGCCATCGCCAGGGCCACCACCTGGAACGTCCGCACCCGCTCGCCGGCCAGCAGCATGGCGAAGCCGACGGTGAAGAAGGCCTGCACCTGCACCACCAGGCTCGCCAGCCCCGGCGAGATCATGTTGGTCATGGCGATGTACAGCATGCCGAACTGGCCGACCCCGATCAGCACCCCGTAGAGGGCCAGGTTCCACCACGGAACGGCCGGCCGCTTCAGGAAGAAGATCGCCGGCAGCACCGCGAAGGTGAAGCGCAGGGCCGCGAACGTCAGGGGCGGAAAGTCCTCCAGCCCCCACTTGATGACCACGAAGTTGGTCCCCCAGATCGCGATGACCACCAGGGCCAGCAGGAGGTGCAGCGGGGGCAGGGCGTCGCGAGTCATCGCACTCTACATATGCGGGCAAGCGCGGCTGTCACCGGTCCATTTCGCGCGAACTGGCCCTTGATCATCGGATCGGGCGCTCACTCCACCCCTGTCATCCCGGTTTTGGCGCAGCCAAAGACCGGGACCCCGATCTGTTGCGTTCGGACGAGCACTAGGGCGGCGACGCTTCCACGGTCTTCACATCGCAACACATCGGGGTCCCGGTCTTCGCGTGCCGCGAAACCGGGATGACAACGCGAGGAGAGGGAGGTTCCATCCCGGCGACCGATCGCCGCCTGTCGCATTGTTCACGGGCGCGGAACTTGCTCATGGGTTACGGAGCGGATAGGCACACACCGCTTCGGGACGCCGAGGCGCCAGGGACGACGAATGAGCGAGAACGTGCAGAGCGTGAAGACGCCTGAAAAATCCGGCGCGTGGCACGAGCTGGTCGAGATCTTCAAGACCATCTTCTGGGCGCTGCTGATCGCGCTGGTCCTGCGCGTGGTCTTCTTCCAGCCCTTCACCATCCCGTCGGCGTCGATGGAGCCGAACCTCTACGAGGGCGATTACATCATCGTCTCCAAGTTCAGCTACGGCTACTCGCACCACTCGATCCCGTTCAGCCCGCCGCTGTTCAAGGGCCGGATCATGGACAAGCCGGCCGAGCGCGGCGACATCGTCGTCTTCAAGCTGCCCAGCGACAACCGCACCGACTACGTCAAGCGCGTCATCGGCGTGGCCGGCGACCGCATCCAGATGAAGAACGGCCTGCTCTACGTGAACGACAAGCTCGTCCCGCGCGAGGCCCTGTCGCCGATCCGCGAGGACGTGGGCGGCGGCTACATCCGCGACGTGCCCCGCTACGAAGAGCGCCTCGCCTCGGGCGAGCGCTTCGTGACCCAGGACTTCGGCACGGACGGCGAGCTCGACAACACCGACGTCTTCGTCGTCCCCGAAGGCCACTACTTCATGATGGGCGACAACCGCGACAACTCGTCGGACAGCCGGGTGAACCCGGCGATCGGCGGCGTGGGCTACGTCCCGGCCGAGAACCTGGTCGGCAAGGCGCAGATCATCCTGCTGTCCTGGAAGCCGGAAGCGTCGATCTTCAAGCCCTGGACCTGGGTGCTGGACGCCCGCCCCAGCCGGTTCTTCAAAGTCCTCAAATGAATGCCCGCCCCCGATGAACGCTAGGGCTGCGGCGGTCGAGGACCTCGAAAGCCGCATCGGCCACGTCTTCGCCGACCGCGAACTCCTCGAGCGCGCGCTGACCCACGCCAGCGTCGGCGACGGCGCGCGCGAGGTGCGCCACAACGAGCGGCTGGAGTTCTTAGGCGATCGGGTGCTGAACCTCTGCGCCGCCGAGCGGCTGATGGCCCTGGACCCCGACAGCCGGGAAGGGGAGATGTCGCGCCGGCTCGCCAGCCTCGTGAACTATCACGCCTGCGCCCGGGCGGCGGAGCGCGCCGGCCTGCCGGCGGCCCTGCGCCTCTCCGCCAGCGCCACCAAGGTCGGGGCCCGCAAGTCCGACGCGGTCCTGGGCGACGCCTGCGAGGCCCTGATCGCCGCCCTCTACATCGACGGCGGCCTGGAGACGGCCAAGGCCTTCTTCGAGAAGTTCTGGGCCGAGGAATTCGTCCACCTCGACACCCCGCGCGGCAAGGATCCCAAGACCCAGCTCCAGGAGTGGGCGCAGGGCCTCGGCCTGCCGCTGCCGGCCTACGAGGTCGTCCAGCGCGAGGGCCCGGCCCACGCGCCGGTTTTCACGGTCGAGGTGCGCGTGAAGGGCTTCGAGCCCGAGCGCGGCGAGGGCGGTTCGCGCCAGGCGGCCGAAAAGGCCGCCGCCCAGGTTATGCTATTGAAGCGCGAAGGCGTGGAATCCGAGGCCGGCCAATGACCCAGCACGCAGGCTTCGCGGCCATCATTGGCGCCCCCAATGCGGGCAAGTCGACGCTCACCAACCGCCTGGTGGGGGCCAAGGTCTCCATCGTGACCCAGAAGGTCCAGACCACCCGCTTCCCGGTGCGCGGAGTCGCCATCGAAGGCGAGACCCAGATCGTCCTCGTGGACACCCCCGGCATCTTCCAGCCGCGCCGCAAGCTGGACCGCGCCATGGTCCGCGCCGCCTGGGGCGGGGCCGAGGACGCCGACGCCATCGTCCACCTCGTCGACTCCGTGGCCGAGCTGGCCGCCCCCACCAAGGAGGGCAAGCCCGCCGACCGCCGCGCCGCCGCCGACGTCGAAGCCATCGTCGAAGGCCTCAAGGCCTCCGGCAAGAAAGCCATCCTGGCGCTCAACAAGATCGACGGCATGAAGCGCGAGACCCTCCTGGGCCTCTCGCAGCGCCTCTTCGAGACCGGGGTCTATTCCGAGGTCTTCATGATCTCCGCCGCCGACGGCTCCGGCGTGGACGACCTCAAGCGCCGCCTGGCCGAGCTGATGCCCGAGGGCCCCTGGCTCTACCCCGAGGAGCAGACCGCCGACCTGCCGGCCCGCCTGCTCGCCGCCGAGATCACCCGCGAGAAGCTCTACCTGCGCGTCCACGAGGAGCTGCCCTATTCGGCCGCCGTCGAGACCACCGCCTTCCAGGAGCGCAAGGACGGCGGCGTCCGCATCGAACAGACCATCTACGTCGAGCGCGAGAGCCAGCGGCCGATCATCCTGGGCAAGGGCGGCCAGACCCTGAAGTGGATAGGCCAGAAGGCCCGCGAGGAGCTCATCGAGCTGTTCGACCGCCCCGTCCACCTCTTCCTGCACGTCACCGTCGACGAGAAATGGGCCGACAAGCGCGAGTTCTACGGCGACGTGGGCCTCGACTTCGACAGCTAGCCTTCCCAGACTCCAGCCGAAGGCGAGGAGGAGTGGCGACGTCGTATAGACCGTCTCTATCGAAGTTTTCTTTACAATCAATTTTACGCGGCGTCCCGCCTGGTTGATCCTCTCCTCAAGACACGCAGGTCCCTGCTGTCGGAAGCGCGAGGAAACTGAGATGGATCAGAAGGTCGACCATGCGAAGGGCTGCCCCGTCGGCAAGCCTACGACTGTGCGGTCGCTGCTGGGGCGCACGAACCAGGACTGGTGGCCGGAGTCCCTGCCGCTCGACATCCTCAAGCAGGGCGGGCTCTCGCCCGACCCCATGGGCGCGGATTTCAACTACGCCGAGGCGTTCAACGCCCTGGACTACGACGCCCTGAAGGCGGACCTGAAGGCGCTGATGACGGACAGCCAGCCGTGGTGGCCGGCGGACTACGGCCACTACGGCCCGTTCATGATCCGCATGGCCTGGCACGCGGCGGGCACCTACCGCACCGCCGACGGCCGCGGCGGCGCCAATAGCGGCCAGCAGCGGTTCGCACCGCTCAACAGCTGGCCGGACAACGGCAACCTCGACAAGGCGCGGCGCCTGCTGTGGCCCATCAAGCGCAAGTACGGGAAGAACATCAGCTGGGCGGATCTCTTCATCCTGGCCGGCAACGTGGCCATCGAGTCCATGGGCGGGCCGGTCTTCGGCTTCGGCGGCGGCCGCGCGGACGTCTTCGAGCCCGAGCGCGACATCTACTGGGGTTCGGAGGAACAGTGGGTCGGCCATGCGGACAACAAGACCCGCATCCTGCCGGAAGAGCAGCTGGAGCTCGAGCACCCGCTCGCCGCCATCCAGATGGGCCTGATCTACGTCAATCCGGAGGGCCCGGGCGGCGTGCCGGACCCGCTGCAGTCGGCGCGCGACATCAAGATCACCTTCGAGCGCATGGCGATGAACTACGAGGAGACCGTCGCGCTGACGGCCGGGGGGCACACCTTCGGCAAGGCGCACGGGGCGGGCGATGCGAGCCTGGTCGGCGTCGCGCCCGAGGCGGCCGACATCACCTTGCAGGGGCTGGGATGGGCCAGCGCCCACGAGAGCGGGATCGGCGAACACACCATCACGAGCGGCATCGAAGGCGCCTGGGTGAACACGCCCACCGAATGGTCGGAGAACTACTTCCGCCTGCTGCTGGACTATGAGTACGAGCTCGTCCGCAGCCCCGCCGGCGCGAAGCAGTGGCAGCCGATCAACCAGAAGCCGGAGGACATGGCCCCGGCGGCGCACGATCCGTCCAAGCGCGTGCCGACGATGATGACCACGGCCGACATGGCCCTGAAGGTCGACCCGGAGTTCCGCGCGATCTCCGAGAAGTTCCGCAACGACCACGCCGCCTTCAAGGACGCCTTCGCGCGGGCGTGGTTCAAGCTGACCCATCGGGACATGGGCCCCAAGGTCCGCTACCTCGGCCCCGAGGTCCCCGCCGAAGATCTGATCTGGCAGGACCCGGTGCCCAAGGGCCAGGCGCCGTCCGATGCCGAGGTCGCCGCGTTCAAGTCGAAGATTCTGGACGCGGGGTTCAGCATCGGCCAGCTGGTGAAGACCGCCTGGGCCTCGGCGTCCACCTATCGCCGCAGCGACCACCGCGGCGGCGCCAACGGCGCCCGCCTGCGCCTGGAGCCCCAGACGGGCTGGCAGGTGAACGAGCCGGAGGAACTGGCCCGCATCCTCGCCAGGATCGACGAACTGCGCGGCGGGCTGTCCATGGCCGACGCCATCGTGCTGGCCGGGACGGCGGCGGTGGAGAAGGCCGCCCGCGACGCCGGCTTCGCCGTCGAGGTCCCCTTCACCGGCGGTCGCGGCGACGCGACCCAGGACCAGACCGACGCGGCGAGCTTCGCAGTGCTGGAGCCGGTGGCCGACGGGTTCCGCAACTACCTGAAGACCAAGCACTCGGTCCGCACCGAAGAGCTGCTGCTCGACCGCGCCTCCCTGCTGGGTCTTTCGGTTCCGGAGATGACGGTGCTGGTGGGCGGCCTGCGGGTCCTGGGCGCCAACTACCGCGACGCGCCGGAGGGCGTCTTCACCACGCGGAAGGGCCAGCTGACCAACGACTTCTTCGTCAACCTGCTGGACAACGACACCTTCTGGAAGGTGGTCGACACCAGCGCCGACGAGGCGTTCATCGGCTACGACCGCGGCGGCGGTCAGGAGAAGTGGCGCGCCACGCGCACCGACCTGATCTTCGGCTCCAACAGCCAGCTCCGGGCGACGGCCGAGGTCTACGCCGAGCGCGGCAATGAGGAGAAGTTCGTCCGCGACTTCGTCAAGGCCTGGACCAAGGTGATGAACGCCGACCGGTTCGACCTGCCGCAGAACCTCGACAGCGTGCAGCCGATCGGCGTCGCCGAACCGGCGGCGCGATAGCAGCCCACGGAGGTAAGCCTCGCGCCCGCCGAAATCCGGCGGGCGCGAGCGATCCGGTGACGTGCATCCTGCCAGCGACGTCGCCGCGGGCGGGTCGGCGCTTCGCGAAACGCCGGCGAGCCCCTAACTAGGGCCCATGGTCGACCTTGACGCCTATTTCGCCCGCATCGGCTACGCCGGCCCCCGTGACGCCAGTATCGCCACCTTGAGGGCGCTGCATGCCCTGCATCCGGCGGCGATTCCCTTCGAAGCTATCGACTGCCTGCTGGACCGCGGCGTCGACATCTCGCCGGCCGCGGTGGACGCCAAGCTGATTCACGGCGGCCGAGGCGGCTACTGCTTCGAGCACAACAGCCTCTTCACGCGCGTGCTCACCGAGCTCGGCTTCCAGGTCGAAGGTCTGGCCGCCCGGGTGCGCTGGAACGCCCCGCCCGACGCGCCCGCCCAGCCGCGCACCCACCACGTGCTCAAGGTCGCCGCCGAAGGGCAGGACTGGCTGGCGGACGTGGGCTTCGGCGGCTGCGTCCTCACCGCGCCGCTGCGCTTCGCATCCGACGTGATCCAGGTGACCGACCACGACAACTACCGCCTGCTGGCCATCCCCGGCGGCCTGTCGCTGGAGGTCCGGCGCGAGGCGGGCTGGGTCCCGGCCTATGACGTCTCGCTCAGCCCCTGCGTGCCGCGGGACTATGAGATGGCCAACTGGTTCACCTCCACCCATCCCACCAGCCACTTCCGCCACAACCTCCTGTGCGCCCGCACCACCCCCACGGCGCGCTACGGCCTCCTGTTCAACCGCTTCACCACCCGCCCGCTGGACGGGACGCCGACCAAGCAGATCCTCGACGCCGACGGCATCGAGGCGGTCCTGCGCGACACCTTCGGCCTCGCGGTCGAGCCGTCCTGGCGGCCGATGATCGAGGGCGCCGCTGAGGCGCCGCCCGCCTGATGGAATTCGAGGACGACGCCTTCGTCCTGGCGGCCCGGACCCACGGCGAGTCCGGGGCCATCGTCGAGCTCTTGACTGCCCGGCACGGCCGCTACGCCGCCCACGTGGCGGGGGGCGGCTCCCGGCGCATGCGCCCGTTCCTGCAGCCGGGGGCCCAGGTGCTGGTCCGCTACCGCGCCCGCGTGTCCGACCAGCTCGGCTCGGCCAGCCTGGAGCCGGTGGGCGAGGGGCCGGGCGCCCTGTTCGATGATCCCCTGGCCCTGGCGGGCCTCTCCGCCGCCGCCGCCGTGGCCGCCGGCGCCCTGCCGGAGCGCGAGCCGCATCCGGGCGCCTACCTGGCCTTCGAGGCCCTCTGCTCGGCCCTCGCCATCCCGGACATCTGGCCCGCCGTGTTCGTCCGCTTCGAGGCGGGCCTGCTGCAGGACCTGGGCTTCGGCCTGGACCTCTCCAAGTGCGCCGCCACCGGCGCCACCGACGACCTCATCTATGTCAGCCCCCGCACCGGCCGGGCCGTCAGCCGCGGAGCCGGCGAGCCCTACAAGGACCGCCTGCTCATCCTGCCGCCCTTCATGCTGGGCGCCCAGGCGGGGCTCGCGGCGGGCGACGTGGGGGCGGGCCTCGGCCTCACCGGCCACTTCCTGGAGGCCTTCATCTTCGGCCCCCTGAACCGCCCGCTGCCGCCCGCGCGCCTGTGGCTGCTGGACAGGCTTCGCGACGCGAACCGTCTCTGATACAAGCGCCGCCATGACCGCGACCAAACTCAATCAGGCCATTTGCCAGCAACGCTGCCCAGCAGCGGTGTTTGCGCACGCCTGTCCTTGAGAGCCGCCCCGGTCCGACAGCCGTTCCCCGCAAACCCCGCTCCGGCGGGGTTTTTGCTTCCAGCGCCCCCGCCGAGCTTCCCATCCCAAGGAGCTCTCCCATGTCGCCCCCACTGACCGACACCGACGTCCTGACCGACACCGACATCGCCCGCATTGGGCTGGGCGTCGCCGACCGCACCCTGCCCAAGGCCGAGTGGACGCACGCCGCCCACTTCGCTGCCGCCATCTGGCTGCTCACCCGTCCCGGCGTGGAGGCCGAGGCCGTGATGCCGGGCCTGATCCGCGCCTACAACGAAGCCACCGGCGTGCCCAACACCGATACGTCCGGCTACCACGAGACCATCACCCTGGCCTCCCTGCGCGCCGCCCGCGCCTGGCTGGCCGCGCGGCCCCACGCGAGCCTCGCCTCGGCCCTCGCCGAGCTCCTGGCCTCGCCCTACGGCCGCTCCGACTGGCTCCTGGCCCACTGGACGAAGGACCGGTTGTTCTCGCCGGATGCGCGGCGCAGATGGGTGGAGCCAGACCTGCAACCCCTGCCGTTCTGAACCCACCTGTCATCCCGGTTTCGCCGCAGGCGAAGACCGGGACCCCGATCTGTTGCGCCTGAATGATCTCGCTGGCTTCGCCGCGTTGCCCGCCGCCTACCGCATCACATCGGGGTCCGGACAAACGCTGCGCGCTTTCCGGGATGACAAGGGGAGATTGGGGTAAAAATGCCCGGCGGGCCGCGCTAGAACCGCAGTGAAATCCCACCACTCCGATTCCAGACTGCCCATGACCGTCATCACTGCCCCTCCCGGTCCCGGCGACGGCGACCGCATCATCGACGAGCCGCTCTCGGAGGCCCTCAGCCGCCGCTACCTGGCCTATGCCCTCAGCGTCATCACCGACCGGGCCCTGCCGGACGTGCGCGACGGCCTGAAGCCCGTGCAGCGCCGCGTGCTCTACGCCATGCGCGAGATGCGGCTGAACCCGGACGCCGCCGCCCGCAAGTGCGCCAAGGTGGTGGGCGAGGTGATGGGCGGCTATCACCCGCACGGCGACCAGTCGATCTACGACACCCTGGTCCGCATGGCCCAGTCCTTCGCCCAGCGCTATCCCCAGGTCGACGGCCAGGGCAACTTCGGCAACATCGACGGCGATAACGCCGCGGCCATGCGCTACACCGAGGCCAAGCTGACGGTGGCCGCCACGCTCCTGCTGGACGGGATCGAGGAAGACGCCGTCGACTTCAAGCCCACCTACGACGGCTCCGACGACGAACCGGTGGTCCTGCCCGCCGGCTTCCCCAACCTGCTCGCCAACGGCAGCACGGGCATCGCCGTGGGCATGGCCACGTCCATCCCGCCGCACAACGCCGGCGAGCTGATCGACGCCTGCCTCCTCCTGCTGGACCAGCCGGACGCCTCCACCGAGGCCCTGATGACCCACGTCCAGGGTCCGGACTTCCCCACCGGCGGCGTCATCGTCGAGCCGCGCCAGGCCCTGCAGACCGTCTACGAGACCGGCCGCGGCGGCGTCCGCGTCCGCGCCCGCTGGGCCAAGGAGGACCTGGGCAAGGGGACCTACCAGATCGTCATCACCGAGATCCCCTACCAGGTGCGCAAGGCCGAGCTGATCGAACAACTCGCCGGCCTGATCGACGCCAAGAAGGCGCCCCTGCTGGGCGACGTGCGCGACGAGTCCGCCGAGGACGTCCGCGTGGTCCTCGAGCCCAAGAGCCGCAATGTCGAGGCCGAGGTCCTGATGGAGAGCCTGTTCAAGCTCTCCGACCTCGAGACCCGCTTCAGCGTCAACCTCAACGTCCTGGACGCCCGCGGCACGCCGGGCGTTATGAGCCTGAAGCAGGCGCTGACCGCCTTCCTCGACCACCGGCGCGAGGTGCTGGTCCGCCGGGCCCGCCACCGCCTGGCCAAGATCGAGGCGCGGCTGCACATCCTCGACGGCCTGATGATCGCCTACCTCAACCTCGACGAGGTGATCCGGATCGTCCGCTACGAGGACAAGCCCAAGGAAAAGCTGATCGAGACCTTCTCGCTCAGCGAGATCCAGGCCGACGCCATCCTCAACACCCGCCTGCGCCAGCTGGCCCGGCTGGAGGAGATGGAGATCCGCCGGGAGCACGCCGAACTGGCCGAGGAGCGCGACGGCATCCAGGCCATGCTGGCCTCCGACAAGGCCCAGTGGAAGCTGGTGGGGCAGGGGCTCAAGGACACCAAGGCCCAGCTGGCCGACCTCAACGCCCGCCGCTCCACCTTCGCCGAGGCGCCCCAGATCGACACCGAGGCGGCCCTGGAAGCCATGATCGTGCGCGAGCCGATCACCATCATCCTCTCCGAACGCGGCTGGATCCGCGCCGCCAAAGGCCGGGTCGAGGACCCCTCGGAGCTCAAGTTCAAGGAGGGCGACAAGCTCCAGTTCCTTGTCCCCGCCGAGACCACCGACAAGCTGCTGATCTTCGCCAGCGACGGCCGCTTCTTCACCTTAGGCTGCGACAAGCTCCCCGGCGCCCGCGGCCACGGCGAGCCCCTGCGCCTGATGATCGACCTCGACGACAAGGTCGGCCTCGTTGACGTCTTCCCGCACAAGCCGGGCACGAAGCGCATCCTGGCCTCCAAGCAGGGCTACGGCTTCATCCTGCCGGAGGAAGAGGCCATCGCCTTCCGCCGCGCCGGCAAGCAGGTGCTGAACGCCGGCGATCCCAGTAAGAAGGGAGAGGGCGCCGCCGTCTGCCTCCCGCTCGGAAACGCCGACCACCTCGCCGTCATCGGCGACAACGGCAAGCTGCTGGTCTTCCCCACCGCCGAACTGCCCGAGATGCCCCGGGGCAAGGGCGTGAAGCTGCAAAGCTACCGCGAAGGCGGCCTGCGCGACGCCACGGCCTTCAGCGAACCCGAAGGCCTGACCACCGTCGATCCCAGCGGCCGCACCCGCGCCTGGCCGGACTGGAAGGACTGGCTGGGCCGGAGAGCCGGCGCCGGCAAACTCGCCCCCAAGGGCTTCCCCGCGACGAAGCGGTTCCGGCCCAAACCCTGACCCCGCGCGCCGGCGCCCCAAAAGATCACCGCCAAGCCGCCAAGACC
>NZ_LSJI01000169.1 GCF_001557235.1 Phenylobacterium sp. CCH9-H3
GTCCCCCTCCCGCCGCTTCGCGGGGGAGGTGAAGGTCGCGCGTGGCGCGCCGCCCTCACTCCACGCCGAGGTGGCGGGCGAGTTTGGCGAGGGTCTGGAGGCCGTATTCCACGGCGCCGAAGCCGATGACTTCCTCGCGGCGCGCGGGGGTGGGGTGCAACTGGCGCAGGGTGAGCACGGTCTTGCCGTCGGCCTGGGAATCGAAGGTGACGGTGACGAAGAAGCGGTCGGGGTCGTCGTCCTTGTCGGAGCCGTGCTCCATCTGGATCAGGCGCGGCGCCTCGATGTGCGTGAACACCATGCGGTTGTCGTAGCGCGTGCCGTCGGGGCCGGTGAAGACGAAACGCCAGCGGCCGCCCGGGCGGATGTCGCACTCCAGGCTGTCGACCGTGAAGCCCTCGGGGCCGAACCACTGGACGATCTGCGCCGGGTCGGTCCAAGCCTGGAACACCCGCTCGCGCGGGGCGGCGATCAGGCGGGTCAGCACGATCTCGCGGTCGAGAGCCCAGGTGGTGCGCGGGTCAGCGGTCATGGTCGTCGTCCTTGGTCTCGAGGGTGGCGAGGAACCGCTCCAGGCGGTCGAAGCGGGCCTCCCAGGCCTCGCGCGTGTGGTCGAGCCAGCGGGTCGCCTCGGCCAGGCGCTCGGGGCGCAGCGAGCAGGGCCGCGTCTGGCCGTCGCGGCCGCGGGCGATCAGGCCGGCGCGCTCCAGCACCTTCAGATGCTGGGATACCGCCGGCAGGCTCATGGCGAACGGCTCGGCGATCTGCTGCACCGTCAGATCGCCCTGGGCCGCCAGCCGGCTGACGATCGCCATCCGGGTGGGGTCGCCGAGGGCGGCGAAGGTCTGGCCGAGGTGTTGGGGCGGGTGCATGGGG
>NZ_LSJI01000017.1 GCF_001557235.1 Phenylobacterium sp. CCH9-H3
CCGCTGCCCCTGCCCGGCCAGCTCAAGCCGCTGGCGGCCCCGTCCGCCCCGCACCCCGCCGCGACGGCTGCGGCCCCGCAGGACCGCGTCCGGACCGCCAACGCCGCGGCGCGCATCCAGCCCGCGCGTGACGGCTTCATCAACGCGATGCAGCGCTATCCCTTCAGCGAAGGCGCGCTCTACCAGGTCTATGCGGCGCCGGGCCAGGTGACCGACATCGCGCTCGAGCCCGGCGAACAGCTTGTGGGCGCCGGGCCGGTGGCGGCCGGCGACACGGCACGCTGGATCATCGGCGACACCGAGAGCGGCGTGGGCGACGCCAAGCGCGCGCATATCCTGGTCAAGCCGACGCTGAGCGGCCTGGCGACCAACATGGTCATCAACACCGACCGGCGGACCTATCACCTGGAGCTTCACGCCACGGCCACGACCTACATGGCCGAGGTCTCCTGGAGCTATCCGCAGGACGCCCTGATCGCCCTTCGCGGCCGGGCCGCCGAGGCGGTCGCGGCCGCCCCCGTCGCGACCGGCCTCGACATCGCAGCCCTGCGCTTCGGTTATCGCATCGACGGCGACAATCCGCCCTGGCGGCCCCTGCGCGCCTTCGATGACGGTCGCCAGGTGTTCATCGAATTCCCGCCGGGCGTCGGCCAGGGCGAGATGCCGCCGCTCTTCGTCCTGGGCGCCGGCGGCGCGGGCGAGCTGGTGAACTACCGCGTCTTGGGCCGGCACATGATCGTCGATCGCCTCTTCGCCGTCGCCGAGCTCCGCCTGGGCGACAAGCGCGACGCCAAGCGCGTGCGCATCGTGCGCGCCGATCCAGACGTGCGGCGATGAGCAGCCAGGCTCCCGACGGTCCCGGCGGCGTGGACCGCGCCGCCTTTCGCCTGCGCGCCGATCCGCCCCGGGTCACCCGCCTCTCGCGGAAAGTCCTGGCCGCCCTGGCCGCGGTGGCCGCCGCCGGTGTCGGCGGCGCCGTGATCGTCGCCCTCCAGGCCCACCACGGCCCCAAACCCGCCGCCGAGCTCTTCAACACCGGGACCAAGGCGACCGCCGAGGCCTTGGCGGGCGCGCCAAAGGACTATTCCCAGGTCCCGAAGCTCGGGCCCCCACTGCCGGGAGACCTCGGCCGCCCCATCCTGAGCGCGACCGCCCGTGGGGCGGAGGTCACGCCGCCGCCGATAGGGGCCGCCGCCGCGGCCGATCCGGCCGCGGACCGTGCGCGCCAGGCGCGCGAGGCCGCCCGGGCGAGCCGCTTGTTCGTCTCGTCCGGCCCCGCCGGCGCGGGGACGGCGCCATCCGCCGCACCGCCCGCGACGCTCCTGGGCCCGCCGGCCGCGGTTACGGGCGAACCTGCGCCCCAGGGCGCCGCGCCGGCGACCGGCCAGGCCGCCAAGCGCGCCTTCCTCGCCGGCGCCGGCGCGCCTACGGCGACCACGGCGTCGGGACGGCTGGCGGCGCCCGCCTCGCCCTATGTGCTGCAGGCCGGCAGTGTGATCCCCGCGGCCCTGATCACCGGCCTGCGCTCGGACCTGCCGGGCCAAATCACCGCCCAAGTGACTGAGAACGTCTATGACAGCCTGACCGGCCGGCGGCTGCTGATCCCGCAGGGCGCGCGCCTCGTCGGCGAATACGATTCCGACATCTCCTTCGGCCAGAGCCGCGCCCTCCTCGTCTGGACGCGCCTGATCCTGCCCAGCGGGGCCTCCATCAGCCTGGACCGGGAGCCCGGCGCGGATCCGCAAGGCTTCACCGGCCTCGAGGATCAGGTCGATCAGCATTGGGGCCGCCTCACACGCGCAACCCTCATCTCCGCCCACCTGGGCGTCGGCGCTGAACTTGGCGCCGGCAATGACAGCGACCTCGTCCGCGCCCTGCGTCAGGGAACCCAGGACACCCTGAACCAGGCCGGCCAGGCCGTGGTGCGACGCGAACTGGAGGTTCAGCCGACGCTTTCGATCCGCCCCGGCCACCCGGTCCGGGTGATCGTCACCCGCGACCTCATCCTCGACCCCGCGCCTCAGGAGATGCGCTGATGGCCAAACTGAAGCTCGGCCCCCTGGCCGACGACCGCCCCGTCCGCCTCACCCTCGACCTGCCCGCGTCCATCCACCGTCTGCTTGTCGCCTATGCCGCGGCGCTGGCGCACGAGACCGGCCAGCCGATCGGCGAGCCGGCCAAGCTCATCGTGCCGATGATCGAGCGCTTCATGGCGACGGATCGCGGCTTTGCGCGCGCTCAGCGCGAGGCGCCGACGGATAAGGCGGCTGGCCGCTGAGCTCCAGGGCGAGCCTCAGCGCCCGGCGCAGGGCCAGCTTCTCGTTGCGCGGCGACCAGACCGCCCCAAAGCCGATCTCGGCGTCGGCGATGGGTCGACAGACCAGGCCCGGCGGAAGCCCGCCGGCCTGGGAGCCGCCCAGGACGACGAGGCCCTGCCCCAGGGCGGCGAGCCGCAGCAGGGTCTCGAGCGAGGCCGCATGCGCCGGCTGGCCGCCGCCGAGGTCCGGGCGGACCCGGCCGGCGAGCCGCGCCGCGATCTCGCGGCCGAAGGGATCGTTCGCCAACTGCAAGGACTCGCCCGCCAGGTCCGGCCAGATTAGCGCGGCCCTGGCGGCCAGCGCATGGTCCAGCCGCATCGCGACGACCAGGGCTTCCCGCCACAAGGGTTGCACCGCCAGGCCGCGCGGACCGGCGCCCTCGGGGAGGAAGGCGACGTCGAGCCTGCGGGTCGCCAGCGCGGCGCGGTGGGCCTCCGGCGCCTCTTCGCGCAACACGAAGGCGCTGGGGGTCCTTTGGGCGACCAGCCGGGCAAGCAGCGTCTCGAGGAAACCTTGGCCCAGGGGCTGGATCACGCCGATGCGCAGCACCGCGCGCTCCGCGCGTCCGGCCGTCTCGACCGCGTCGGCGGCCTCCGCCAGGTGCTCGACGGCCTGGCGCGCCCGCGCCAGGAATTGCCCGCCGGCGCGGGTGAGATGCACGCCCGCGGCGTCGCGCTCGAAGATCGCCGCGCCCAGGCGATCCTCCAGCTCGCGGATCCTGCGGCTGACCGTCGACTGCTGGATGTTGAGGACGGCGGCCGCACGCCGGAAACTGCCCTGCTCGGCCGCGCTCAGCACATAGCGCAGCTGGTTGAGTTTGAGGCCATGCGGCACCGCCGCGGCATGCCCTGTGGTGCGCCGGCCGAACGGATCAGAGCCTTGGTGCGCGATCGATCCCAGGATCATCGCTCCCACGCCGCGCGGCCCTTGAGGCCGTGCCGTGAAGCACACTGCAGGATCGGCCGCGAAGGCCAGGATATAGTTGGAATATTTGCTCTGAATATCGAAGCTTAGGACCGTAATCTCACGGCATCGAGGGCGCGATCCATCCTGGCGAAGGGCTTGAAGCACACGGTGGATTACCGTACATTGAGATCAAAAGAGGACACACCATGGCCGCCCCTCGCCCCGCCGCGTCGCACGAGCTCAAGAAGGAGCGCATCGAATTGCGCGTCGCGCCCTCGGCCAAGGCGCTGATCCAGCGCGCCTCGGCGGTGAGCGGCCTGACCGCTGGCGACCTCGCCTATGAAGGCGCCCGCCGGGTTCTCGACGAGCATGAGCGCATGCTCCTGACCGGCGCCGACCGCGACGCCTTCCTCGAGGCGGTCCGCAAGCCGCCGCAACCCGCCGATCGCCTCGTCCAGGCCCTTCGTCGGCATCGCGACCAGGTGCGCTGAGGCTTGTCCATCATCATCACGCCGCTCGACACGGCCCATGACCGCAAGACTTTCGCCTGCGGCCAGGCCGAACTCGACGACTGGTTCAAGCGCCGCGCGGGCCAGGACGAGCGGCGCAACCTCGCCCGGGTCTTCGTCGCCGTCGACCCGGCCCTGGGGGTGGTGGGCTTCTACAGCCTGAGCGCCTTCACCCTGGCGCTCGAGGATCTGCCCGACGACCTCGCCGGCAAGCTGCCCCGCTACGACGCCATTCCGGCCGCCCTGGTCGGCCGCCTGGCCCGCGATCTGCGCGTCCGCGGCCAGGGCGTGGGAGAACTGTTGCTGGCCGACGCCGTCCAGCGGATCCTCGGCGTCGGCGAAAACCTGGCGGTGTTCGCCATCCTGGTCGACGCCAAGGATGACGCCGCGGTCGCCTTCTATGAATTCTTCGGCTTCCGGCCCTTCCCGTCACGGCCAAATCGGCTTTTCCTGCTCAGCTCGACCGCGGCGGCGGCGGTCGCCCATCTTGCCAATGACGGCGAACCCACAGGCGATCCGCGCGGATGAAGAAGCGGCTCGATCATCTTCCGGCCGGCAAGCGCCATGAACTGAAGTTCGTGGTCGAGGTCGTGCGCGAGGGGTTCGCCGCCGCGGTCGCGCACCGGACCGCGCCGCGGCTCCGCGAAGGCAAGATCCTCAAGATCATCCTCTTCGGCTCCTACGCCCGCGGCGATTGGGTCGAGGACCCGGTGGGCCGGTACTTCTCGGACTACGACCTCCTGGTCGTCGTCAGCCATGAGGATCTGGCCGATCCCGGCGAATTCTGGGCCGAGACCGAGGAACGTCTTCTCTCCGAACTGGCCTCGGGCGAGCGGCTGCGCACGCCGGTCAGCCTGATCATTCACAGCCTCGACGACGTGAACGAGAAGCTGAAGCTCGGCCGCTACTTCTTCATGGACATCCTGCGCGAAGGGATTTCGCTCTTCGAGGAGCCGGATCATCCGTTTGTGAATCCGGAACCGCTGGTGCCGGCGGCGGCGCTGAAGGAGGCGCGGGAGTATTTCGAAGAGTGGTTTGAGAGCGCTGGCAACGCACTCATGGGTGCAAGGTTCTATATCGAGAACAACAAGCCGAAGGACGCCGCGTTCCTTTTGCATCAGACGGTGGAGCGCTTGTACCATTGCCTGTTGCTGGTCCTCACGCTCTACAGCCCGAAGACCCACAGCCTGAATCGCCTACGCGCACTTGCCGAAGGCATGGACGGGCGGCTGAAGGACATCTGGCCATCGACCACCAAGTCCGAGCGCCGCTGCTACGAACTGATCCGCGCGGCCTACGTGAAGGCCCGCTACTCGCGCCACTACAAGATCAGCGCCGAAGAACTGGCTTGGCTGGGCGAACGCATCGGCATGCTTCAGGATGTCGTGAGGACCCTCTGCGCTGAACGCCTTGATGCTCTAGCGCGAGAGGCCGGCGAGAGCACCTGAAGCCGGGGAGGTAGAAAGATCGCGCGATGATCCCCGCGGGTTCTATAGCCGAAGCTCCTGGACATGCCCGCAGGCTCCCCCGACCGATAGACGGTAGCCCAGGACGGCGCTCCTGGGAGGGACCAAGATGCGCCAGGTGCGGAAGTTCACCCCGCTCCAGGAACCGGACATTCCTCCAGAGCCACTGCTTGGTGTGCTGGACACGCATGGCGGTCGTACTTGAACTTTGGCACCCTCCTTACCTTGGTCAGGAGGCGCCATGCGCAACGAGACATAAATGCTCGATCCCGTGTTCATCGTCACGGACATCGAGGCTGACGGTCCGGACCCGGGTGTTAACTCCATGAGAGCCTTCGCTTCTATTGCAATAGGTCTCGACGGCGACGAGCGGGGGTCCTTCGAAGCCGTATTGCTACCCTTAGACGGCGCACGATCCGACGTTCGGACACTGGAGTGGTTTCAGTCGCAGCCCGAAGCCTGGTCGGCGGCAACGACCGGGGCGGAACCTTCGGCCACAGTGATGGCCGACTATGTGGAATGGGTTCGCACCTTCTCAGGCGGGCGGATATTCACCGCTTACCCCTTTTCGTTCGACGGCATCTGGATCGACCACTATTTGCGGCGCTTCACCAAACACGCGTTGGTCGAAGGTCATTACGCAGTTGGGCGGCTGTTCGATGGCTCGGGTTTTTGCCTCAAGTCTTTCGCTGCCGCGCTTGTGGGGCGCCCGCCTTGGGATTGCCCTCCGTCTGCACTTCCAAAAGAGTGGTTCGGCGGCCATGAACATACGCATCGCGCGATCGATGATGCCCGCGGATACGCGCACCTGCGTGAGGATCGGCGTGCAATAGGCACCCCCTTCGTGGGGTGATCGGCGTGCAAAA
>NZ_LSJI01000170.1 GCF_001557235.1 Phenylobacterium sp. CCH9-H3
CCCTTGAGATCCGCCGCCAGGGCGCCGCCGTCCAGACAGGTGACGTTGACCGCGGCGCCGCGCCGCGCGAGCGCATTGGCGAGGTGAACGGTATTGCGCGCGACGCCGTCTCCGGCGAGGCCACCGCAGAACAGGACGACGGGACGGGAGCTGGGCATACCCCAACCTGTCGGGGGCGGATTTGCCCCGCCTCGCCCGAACATTTGCTTTTGCCCACGTTCGGCGGTGAGGCGGGGCACAGGACGCGGTCCGCCGCTGGGAACGGCTTATTCCCCGCCGCGCGGCGGCCCGCTAGACGTCAGGCATGTCCGCCTTCGACGCCCGCGACCTGCTCGATTGCTACGCCCGCGGCGTGTTTCCCATGGCCGATGCGCGTGAGGACGCGCGCGTCTTCCTGATCGATCCCGAGCGGCGTGGGGTGATTCCGCTCGACCGGTTCCACGTGCCGCGGCGGCTCGCGCGCACGGTCCGGGCCGATTCGTTCGAGGTTCGCTTCGACACCGCCTTCCATCGGGTGGTGCTGGAGTGCGCCGCGTCCGGCCCGGGGCGCACCGAGACCTGGATCAACCGGCCCATCGAGAACCTGTACCTGCAGCTTCACCACATGGGCCGCGCGCACAGCGTCGAGTGCTGGGCGGACGACGAACTCGTGGGCGGACTCTATGGCGTGTCGCTGAAGGGGGCCTTCTTCGGCGAGAGCATGTTCTCACGCCGGCGCGACGCCTCGAAGGTGGCGCTGGTGCACTTGGTGGCGCGGCTGATCGCGGGTGGGTTCGTGCTGCTGGACACCCAGTTCATGACCGACCACCTGAGCCAGTTCGGCGCCGAGGAGATCAGCCGCTCGGCCTATCACCGCCGCCTGGCGAAGGCGCTGGAGGTCGAGGCCGGCTTCTACGTCGGCGGGACGGCTGGCGTTTCGGGCGCAGCGGCGGGCGCGGCCTTCGGCGCCGGGGCAGCCTTGGGCTCCGGCGTCGGGGCGGACGGTGGCGTCCCGTTCGTCGGCGCCGCCGCGGGCTTGGCCGCCGGCAACTCCAGAAGCTTGGGCTCGGCCGCCTCGGGCGCCTTGGCCGCGGGCGGACGAGCGGGCGCGGCCGCCACGGCCGGCGCCGGCGCGCTGGCCCTGCAGCTGATCGCCCAGGCGTCGTAGGTCGCGTGCTCGACCGGGTTCAGGCCCGGGGAGGAGGCGAACATCCAGCCCTTGAACGCCTGGCGCGGCGGCGGCGTGGGTCGGCCCGGCTGGGGCCGCGGCTGGGAGTCGATGGTCAGGTAGACGATCGAATCCTCGATGGCCTCGTCGGGCGCCGAGCGCTCGCAGGCGCGCACGGTGAACACCAGGCCCTTCCAGCGCACCGGCTGGCCGACCGCGGCCTCGAAGCGCAGCGTCTCGGCAGTCACCTTGTCCAGCGCCTGCAGCACGGCGATGTTGTAGCGGGCGCGGCGGATGGGGGCGGCCACCGGCTTCTCGGCCACCTGTTCTTTCGGCGCGACGGCCGGGGCGACCTCGCTGGCCGTGACGGGCGGCGCCACCGTCGGCGTTGGCGTCGAGACCGCGGCGGGGGGCGCTTCTTCCGCCACCGGCCCCGCGACGGGCGCGGGCGGCGCTTCGGCGGGCGTGGGCGCTTGCGGGGCGGTGGGCTGGGCCGCGACCATGCCGGTCAGGACCGCACCCAGGGCCACGCCAAGCGCCGCGCGGCCAACGGACAGACTGGGGGTGCGGCGCGTACCCACGGCTATTCCGGGGTCCAGGCCTCGTAGTCGCCGGTCGCGCGCTGGCGGTCGCCGCCCCGCGAGATCGCGCCCTTGGGCCGGCGGGCGTAGATGGTGCCGGTCAGGTTCGGAAGGTGGTCCTTCTCCCACGAACGGCGCAGCAGCGGCTCGGTGGTCGGCGGCTCGTCGAAGGTGTAGCGCAGCCAGCCGTGCCAGTCGGGCGTCACCTTCGAGGCGTCGGCGTAGCCCTTGTAGATCACCCAGCGCCGCTTGCGGCCCTTGTCGTAGCTGTCGCGGTCGTCCCGGGCCTCGTAGTACCGGTTGCCCAGCTCGTCCTGGCCGACGAAGCGGCCGCGGCGCCAGGTGGTGAAGTGGATGCCGGTCGTGGCGCCGTTCCACCAGGTGAAGATCGTCTTCAGGACGGACAAATCAGGGCTCTCGGGGCTCGAAATTCGGCCGGACTATAGGCGGGCGCCCTCGGAGCGTCCAGCGCGGGGCGCGTTGCGGTCCGACAGCAATATGTTGGGGATGAAGCTGACGACACACCCAACATCTATTGCTCCCTAGCCTCGGCGCCGCCTAGGCTCGCGTGTCAGGGAGTCGGACCGCATCATGACCGAGACGTCGCGCGCGGGAATCGAGGGGCGGATCCTGGAGCTGGGCGATCGCCTGGTCGAGGTCGAGGCGCCTGCCCATTTCACCAACGCCCGGGTCGAAGCCTGGATCGACTGGGCCGGCGGGCGGACCGACCTCGCCGCCGCGGTCCTGCAGTACGCCTACGCACTGGCGGGCAAGGCGCATGCCCGCGGCCTCACCAAGGACCTGAAGAGCCGGACCCGGTTCCGCGAGGCGATCACCGAGGCGATGATGCTGGGCTTCGTCGCCCTCTCCCCTGCCTCAGGGCCGTGGGAGGCGCTGGCGTCCAGTGCGTCCTCGCTGGACGCGTTCACCGCAATGCACCGCGGACGCGAGGCGGCCCAGGCCGCCGCGGGGTTGCTGAAGGCCCGCCTGCAGGCGGTCATGGACGCTGTGCTCCGTTGCGAGGGTGGCCCGGACGCCTGCGCCGATCCGGCCCGGAACACCAGCCTGGCCCGCGCCGCCGACGCCGCCCGCGCCGCGGGCGCGCCCGACGCCACGATCCTGGAGGCGATCGCCCTCGCCCGCGGCGGCGAGAGGGAGTGGCTCTGCGCCCCGCCGGCGCAGGTCGCCTCAGCCCCCGTGGTGGTGGACCGCGGGGCCGGCGGGACGGCCGCCGCCCGTGCGGCCTGGACCACCGGCCGGGTGATCGTCGCCCCCGACGAGGTCGCCGCGGCGGCCATCGTCGAGGCTTCGGGCCTGGCCTGCGCCGGCCTGGAACTTATGGCCTTCTGGCGGGAGGCCGCCTTCGACGAGGCGGCGTTCGTCGAGGCGGTGAAACTGGCCGCCATCGCCGTGGGCGCCGAGGCCGACGGTCCGGCGCTGCTCGCGCTGGGCGGGCTGGGCGAATGGCTCGTGGCCCACGGCTTCGACTACGACAGCCAGGAGGCCCGCCAGGCCAGCCGCAACCTGTTCCAGGCCGCCCGTGACGCCATCGATGGGTTGGACCTCGATCTTCGCCTGGGCCTAGTAAGCAATCCCGACCTGGCGCTGCGCCTGGGCGCGCGGCTGGACGCGGCGCCCTGGGCCGGACCGGTGACCGTCGCGGAGACCGCCGACGGCGAGACCGTGAGAGTGCTTTCCGAAGCCGCCATCCTGGGGATCGCCGCCACGGGCGCCGACCTCGCCGCGACGCGGGACGCCCTGCTGGGCCACCGCAGCCTGACCGAGGCGCCCGGCGTGAGCGCCCAGGCGCTGGCGGCGCGCGGCTTCACCAGCCTGGAGATCGCCGCGGTGGAGGCCGAACTGCCGTTCATCTCCAGCCTGGCGCAGGCTTTCGCCCCCACCGTCGTCGGCGAAGGCTTCCTGCGCGACGTCCTGGGCGCGACGCCTGAGCAGCTGGCCGACCCGGCGCTCGACGTGCTCGCCCTGGCCGGCTTCAGCGCCGAAGAGGTCGCCGCCGCCGAAGCCCACGCGCTGGGTGCGGCCGACCTGGCGGAGGCCCGCTTCCTGAACGAAGACCAGCGGCGGGTGCTGCGCGGCGCCGCCGAACTGCCGGCCGCCGCCGAGGCGGCGATGCTGGCGGCCCTGGCGCCGGCGCTGGACGTCCCGCCGATCCTGACGGTCCGGCTGGCCTGGGACGCGAGCCTCGCCGAGGTCGAGGCCCTGCTCGCCGCCGCCGACATCGCCATCCGCCCGCGCCGGGCCGCGCCGCCCGCCGCCCTGGCCCTCGAGATCCCGCCGGTGGCCGAGCTGCCGGCCCGGCCCGCGGCGCCGGCCCAGCCCGAGGAGCGGATCGTCGAGCGGATCGTCGAGCGCGAACGCACCCGTCAGAAGCTGCCCGACCGCCGGAAAGGGTACATCCAGAAGGCCAGCGTGGGCGGCCACAAGGTCTATCTGCACACCGGCGAGTACGACGACGGCCAGCTGGGCGAGATCTTCATCGATATGCACAAGGAAGGCGCGGCCTTCCGCTCGCTGATGAACAACTTCGCCATCGCGATCTCGATCGGCCTGCAGTACGGCGTGCCGCTGGACGAGTTCGTGGACGCGTTCGTCTTCACCCGCTTCGAGCCGGCCGGCAGCGTCACCGGCAACGATACGGTGAAGTCCGCCACCTCGATCCTGGACTACATCTTCCGCGAGCTCGGGATCAGCTACCTGGGCCGAAACGAGCTGGCGAGCGCCGACCCCGGCGAGCTCAACGCCGACGGCCTGGGCCGGGGCAAGGCGGATGCGGCGGTGGCGGTCGAGGAGCCCCAGCCCCAGCCGGCGTCGCGGTTCATCTCGCGCGGGTTTGCACGGGGCGCGGCCCCCGACAACCTTGTGTTCCTGCCGTCCGCCAACCGGGGCGTTGGGCCTGCGGCCATGGCGACAGCCGAGGTCTGCGCGGCCTGCGGCGACATAGCCGTCGTGAAGAAGGGCCAGGCCTTGATCTGCGAGACCTGCGGGACGCGCGCCGGCAGGCTTCCCGAGGATCAGACGGGCTAGAAGGTCGCACCCAAGACCCCTGAAGTTACCGCGATTTAAGTGGCGCCCCCGAGGGCGAGCAGGCAGAGGTGACAGCCTGACTGCAAGGAACCGCCTGCCTGATGTTGCGTAACCCCCGCCTCCTGGCCGCCACGGCCGCCGCCTTCGCGATCGGTTCGATCGCGGGCGAGGCGATGGCCGGCGAGCCGGTCGTCCGGCGGCAAGACTCGTTCGGCGGCTCCTGCGTGAAGTGCGAGCTCTCGGGCCGGAACATGTCGGGCGCGCGCATCATCGGCGCGAATTTCTCCGGCGCGACCATGGTCGGGACCAATCTCCAGGACGCCAAGTTCCACGCCTCGGTCTTCGCCGGCGCCGATCTCACCAAGGCCGACCTTTCCGACTCGGCGATGAGCGGCGCCAACTTCTCGGGCGCCAATCTCACCAGCGCGCGGATGCGCTCGACCGAGGCGAACGGCGTGGTCTTCGCCACGGCCAACCTGACCCGCGCCGACCTCTCGGACAGCGAAGCAACGGGCGCCAATTTCCGCCGGGCGATCCTGGTGGGCGCCAATCTGCGTTCGGCGACGCTGCGCGGGGTCGTCTTCGAGAGTGCGGACCTGTCGCGAGCGACGCTGTCCGACATCGACGCTCAAGGCGCGAATTTCATCCGCGCGCGGCTGGGCGGCGCGACCCTGCGTTCCGCGGACCTGCAGGGCGCGAACCTCAGCCGCGTGGAGGCGTCCGGAGCGGTGTTCCAGGCCGCCGACCTGACGGGCGCCGCGATGAGCCACGGCACGTTCACGGGCGCCTCGTTTCGGGGCGCCGACCTGACCCACGCCAATCTCTCGGGATCGTCCTTCGACGGCGCCGATTTCCGGGGCGCGGACCTGACACGGACCAGCCTGCACGGCGTCGACCTGTCGAACGCCGAAGGGCTCAACCAGGAACAGCTCGACGACGCCTGCGGCGACACACGGACGCGGCTGCCGCGCGGCTTGGCGATCCGCGCCTGCAATGGCGTGCGCCTGATCCTGCGCCACGATACGCCGAAGCCGGCGATGCGGATGGTCCCGGCGATGCCGGCCGTGCCGACGCCCCCGCAACCGCCGCAACCGCCGTCCCCGCGCTACTTCCTCCCGGTCGCCGGCTGAGCCGTCACCCCGCCTTGATGGGCGGGGCGAGGCGAATGTGCAGCTCTTTCAGCTGCTTGTCCGCGACTTCGGACGGCGCGTTCATCATCAGGTCCTGACCCTGCTGGTTCAGCGGGAAGGCGATGACCTCGCGGATCGCGACCTGGCCGGCCAGCAGCATGACGATCCGGTCGATGCCAGGCGCCAGGCCGCCGTGGGGCGGCGCGCCGTGACGGAATGCGTTCAGCATGCCGCCGAACTGCTCCTCGACTACCTCCGGCCCGTAGCCTGCGATCTCGAAGGCCTTGAGCATGATCTCCGGCAGGTGGTTCCGGATCGCGCCCGAGCACAGCTCGTAGCCGTTGCAGACGATGTCGTACTGATAGGCCAGGATATCCAGCGGATCCTTGGTCTGCAGGGCCTCCAGCTCGCCCTGCGGCATCGAGAAGGGGTTGTGCGAGAAGTCGACGCGGTTCGTCTCCTCGTTCATCTCGAACATCGGGAAATCGACGATCCAGACGAACTCGAAGCGATCCTCGTCGACCAGCTTCAGGTCCGTGCCGACCTTGGTCCGCGCGGACCCGGCGAACTTGGCGAACGCCTTGGGATCGCCGGCCACGAAGAAGGCGGCGTCGCCCTGCCCCATGCCGATCTGGCCCATAACGGCGTCGGTCTTCTCCGCGCCCAGGTTCTTGGCGATCGGGCCGCCCCAGCCGCCCTGGTCCTCGGACCAGAAGATATAGCCCAGGCCGGGCTGACCCTCGCCCTGCGCCCAGCTGTTCATGCGGTCGCAGAACGCGCGGCTGCCGCCCTTGGGCGCGGGGATCGCCCAGACGGCGTTCTTCTTGTCTTCGAGGATCCGCGCAAACAGGCCGAAGCCGCCGCCGCGGAAGTGCTCGGACACGTCCTGCATCTGGATCGGGTTGCGCAGGTCGGGCTTGTCGGTGCCGTACTTGGCGATGCTCTCGCGGTACGGGATGCGCGGGAACGGGTACGGCGTCACCGGCTTGCCGTCGGCGAACTCCTCGAACACGCCGTGCATCACCGGCTCGATGGCGGCGAACACGTCCTCTTGCGTGACGAAGCTCATCTCGACGTCGAGCTGGTAGAACTCGAGGCTACGGTCCGCACGCAGGTCCTCGTCGCGGAAGCAGGGCGCAATCTGGAAGTAGCGGTCGAAGCCTGAGACCATCAGCAGCTGCTTGAACTGCTGCGGCGCCTGCGGCAGCGCGTAGAACTGCGACGGGTGCAGCCGCGAGGGCACCAGGAAGTCGCGCGCGCCTTCCGGCGAGCTGGCGGTCAGGATCGGGGTCTGGAACTCCAGGAAGCCCTGGCCGATCATCCGGTTGCGGATCGACTGGATCACCTTGGACCGCAGCACGATGTTCTTGTGCAGGGTCTCGCGGCGCAGGTCGAGGTGGCGGTTCTTGAGCCGGATCTCCTCAGGATAGTCCGGCTCGCCGAAGACCGGCAGCGGCAGCTCGTCCGCCTTGGACAGGACCGTCACCTCCTTGACCTTCAGCTCGACCTCCCCGGTCGGCAGGTTCGGGTTCACGGTGTCCGCCGAGCGGGCGACAACCTCGCCGTCCACCCGGATCACGCTCTCGGCGCGCAGGTGTTCGACCACCTCGAAGCCGGGCGTGCCGGGGCTCAGCACCAGCTGCGTCAGGCCATAGTGGTCGCGCAGGTCGATGAAGATCAGCCCGCCATGATCGCGCTTGCGGTGGATCCAGCCCGAAAGCCGGGCGGTCTTGCCGGTGTCGGCGGCGCGAAGCGCGCCGCAGGTATGAGTGCGGTAGGCGTGCATTTGTCTCGGGAAATCGGGTGTTTTACGAGGCGCGGAAGGGCGCACGGGGGGCCGGGAAAGTCAAGGCGCAGGCGCTTGACAGGCGGGCCGGCGACCTCTCCCATCCCCGCGTCTGTTCGGGGATCTCCAGTGAACAAAGTCATCGGGACCGCCGTTGCGGCCCTCGCCAGCGCAAGTCTCGCCGCTTGCGCCACCACCGCGTCCAAGCCGCCCGCCGACAAGCGGCCGGCCACCTCACAGCCCGCTGCGGCCCTGCCCAAGGGGCTGGATCCCGCCGCCGCCAAGGATCCGTTCCCTTCGAGCTACCGGCCCCTGCCCGGCCGCGCCGTGGCCCTGGTGGGCGCGACGGTCCTGACCGGGACGGGCGCGCAGGTCGACAACGGCACGGTCCTGATCCGTGACGGCAGGATCGCCGCCGTGGGCCCCGGCCTGGCGGTCCCCGCCGGCTACGAGACGGTGGACGCGCGCGGCAAGTGGATCACCCCGGGCCTGATCGACACCCACTCGCACCTCGGCGTCTATCCCGCCCCCGAGGTCCAGGCCCATTCCGACGGCAACGAGGCCATCGACCCGAACACAGCGCAGGTCTGGGCCGAGCATTCGGTGTGGCCCCAGGATCCGGGCTTCAACCTCGCCCGCGCCGGCGGTGTCACCACGCTCCTGGTGCTGCCGGGCTCGGCCAACCTGTTCGGCGGCCGTGGCGTGACGCTGCGCAACATCCCGGCGCGCACGGTCCAGGACATGAAGTTCCCCGGCGCGCCCTACACGCTGAAGATGGCCTGCGGCGAGAATCCCAAGCGCGTCTACGGCGGCAGGCAGCGGGCTCCGTCCACGCGCATGGGCAATGTGGCGGGCTATCGCGCGGCCTGGATCAACGCCGCCGACTACATGCGCAAGTGGGACGATTACCGCGCCAAGGCCGGCCGCGGCGAGAAGGCCGACCCGCCCAAGCGCGACCTGCAACTCGACACCCTGGCGGGCGTCCTGAAGGGCGAGATCCTGGTGCAGAACCACTGCTACCGGGCCGACGAGATGGCCCAGATGATCGATATCTCCAAGGAGTTCGGCTACCGCATCACAGCCTTCCACCACACCGTGGAGGCCTACAAGATCGCCGACCTGCTGGCCAAGAACGACATCTGCGCCGCGACCTGGACCAACTGGTGGGGCGCCAAGCTGGAGGTCTTCGACTCGGTCGAGGCCAACGTCCCGATGGTGGACGCGGCCGGCGCCTGCGCGATCATCAAGTCGGACGATCCCGACCTGATCCAACGCCTGAACCAGGAGGCGGCCGAGGCCCTGGCCGCGGGCCAGGCGGCGGGTCTGCAGATCACCGAGGCCCAGGCGATCCGCTGGATCACCGCCAATCCCGCCAAGGCCCTGGGCATCCTGGCCGAGACCGGCACCCTGGAAGCCGGCAAGCGCGCGGACGTCACCCTTTGGGACGGCAACCCCTTCTCGATCTATGCGCGCGCCCAGCGGGTCTGGATCGACGGCGGGCTGGCCTACGACCGCAACGACCCGCGCTTCCAGGCGCGGTCCGACTTCGAACTGGGCCTGGAGGGCCGCCGATGATCCGCCGCCTCGCCGCCCTGCTGGCCGCCACCGCCCTGGTGAGCGCGCCGGAGGCCCAGGCCGCCACCGTGGCCATCGTCAACGCGCGGATCCTCAATCCCGGCGCCGCCGAGATCCCCAGCGGCACTATCGTGGTCCGCGACGGAAAGATCGTGGCGGTCGGGGCCAGTGTCGCGACGCCCGCGGGCGCTGAGGTGGTGGACGCCAAAGGCGGCGTCCTGACCCCCGGCTTCGTGGCCGTGAACAGCATGCTGGGCGCCGTCGAGGTCTCGGCCGTCGGCGACGACATCGACGTCAAGACGCCCGACCTCGGCGCTGCCTTCGACGTGCAGTACGCCCTGAACCCGGACTCCGTGGTGATCCCCGTGGCGCGCCTGGGCGGCATCACCAGCGCGGTCGTCACGCCGCGGGCCGAAGGGGGCCAGGGCGGCGCGGGCGAGCACGACGACAGCGGCGCAGAGGCCACCTCCGGCGCCCCGTCGTCCGAGAATGCGCACCATCTCTTCGCCGGCCAGGCGGCGGTGATCCAGCTCGCGCGCGGCTCCGACATGCTGCTGAAGCCGAAGGTGGCGATGGTCTCGCCGTTCGGGGACGCGGGCGCCAAGGTCGCCGGCGGCGCGCGCGGGGCGCAGTACGTGCTGCTGAAGGAGGCGCTGGCCGACGTTCGCGCCTACATGCGCAACCGCGCCGCCTACGAGCGCGCCGGCTATCGCGACCTGTCGCTGTCCCGGGCCGACCTGGAGGCGCTGATCCCGGTGGTGAACGGGCAGATGCCCCTGGTCGCCGTGGCCAACAAGGCCTCCGACATCCGCGCGGTGCTGAAGCTGGCGCGGGACGAGAACATCAAGCTGATCCTCACCGGCGCGGCAGAGGCCTGGCGAGTGGCGCCGGAACTGGCAGCGGCCCGCGTACCGGTGATCCTGAACCCGATCCTCAATCGGCCGACCAGCTTCGAGACCCTGGGCGCCACGATGGAGAACGCGGCGCGCCTGGAGGCCGCCGGGGTCGTGGTGGCCATCGAGGGCAACAGCGGCGCCCACCGGGCGCACGAGATGCGCTACAACGCCGGCGTCGCCGTCGCCAACGGCATGACCAAGGGCGGCGCCCTGGCCGCGGTGACGATCAACCCGGCCAAGATCTTCGGCGTCGCCGGCCGCGTGGGCTCGCTGGAGCCGGGCAAGGACGCCGACCTCGTCATCTGGTCGGGCGACCCCTTCGAGCCGCTATCGAAACCGCAGCTCATCCTGGTCCGCGGCGAGGCCCAGCCCCTGCGTTCGCGCCAGCTCGACCTGCGCGACCGCTACCTGGACCTCAACCGTCCGATGCCGCCGGGATATTCGTACTGAGACCGGGCCTGGGCTGTCAGCATGCCGGCGCCTAGCCAGAGCCCCAGGATCGGACTCATCGCCATGCCGACCAGAGGCGCAGGGAACGGGGCGACGAATGACGCCAATGCCGAAAGCAAGGCATAGACGCTGAGCGCCCGTGCTCCCGGCGCCCTGAAGGCGCCGAGCGAGCCTAGGGCCGCGAGCAGCATTACCCCTGCGACGACGGCGAGCGCCGGTGACACGGCCCAGGCCAGGCGAAGAATTTCCTCGACCTCCGGTACGGGCTGCAACGGGTCGGGTCGGAGCCAGGCGGCCGCGGCCGCCAAGCAGGCGGTAAACGTGGCCGCAAGACGCTGCCCCCGCGACCATGGCGCCGCACCGATCAGGACGACCAAGGCCGCTCCGAAGGCTGTCGCTTGGGAGGCGTCCGGCTGGGCGATCAACAGCGCCATCACGGCGGCTGCGGCCAACGGCCAGAGCCGCGCCCTACCCTCCCCAGCGCAGGCCACGATCGCCGGCGGCAGCAGGATCTGAGCCGCATTCATGTGCAGGGGTCCAAGGTCGAGCCAGCGGTGAACGCCAAGCTGCCCGGCGGAGAGGAACGTTGCGGCGAGCCCCAGAGGCCCGGCGACCAGGAAGCCGACGGCCGCGCGCCCACCCGCGACGGCTAGAAGTCCGCCCAAGATCACCCCGAGCAGCCAGGTCGCAGGGTTGCGGACCCACACGCCTGCCGGAACGCCGCTCGCCGCGGCCACGCCGACGCCGATCACCACGGCCGCCAGCGATGTGACGCCGAAGAGCGCGAAACCCCTCGCAGGCGTTTGGAACACGGGACACTCGCGACGCTGGAGGGATCTCGGCGACGGCCGCCCTGATAGATCAGCCTACTTCGACGGATCGACCAGCGCCTGGTAGACGAGGGTGCGGGACATGGCGCCCAGGTCGTCGCCGCCCGAGCCGCCCAGCCGCTGGATCATGCCGACGAAGATCAGGTCGTTCTCGGGATCGACCCAGAACCAGGTGCCGGCCGCGCCGCCCCAGCTCATCGTCCCGTCACCCTCCAGGGTGCCGGCTTCGCGGGCGTTCTTGACCACCATGAAGTCGAGGCCGAAGCCGACGGCTTCGTTGAAGCGGCTCACGCCATTGCCGTTCGAGGCGACGATGGCGTCTTTGGAGATCACGTTCGTGCCCATCAGCTCGACCGATGCGGGCGACAGGATGCGCACGCCGTCGAGGATGCCCTTGTTGGCGATCATCTGGGCGAAGCGGGCGTAGTCCATGGTCGTGCCGACCAGGCCGCCGCCGCCCGATTCCATGTTGGGCGGCGAGAGATAGGTCGGCAGATCGCTGCCGAAGATGGTCTTGGCCTCCTCGATCCGGCCGGTCTCGCGGTTGGCGACATAGAGCGCGGCGAGCCGGCCGGCCTTGTCGGCCGGGACGTAGAAGGCCGTGTCGTTCATCTTCAGCGGCTTGAAGATCCGCTCCGCCATGAACTGGCCCAGCGTCTGGCCGGTGAGGCGCTCGACGATGTAGCCTTGGATGTCGACCGACGACGAATAGCGCCACGAGGCCCCGGGCTGGAAGACCAGCGGGATCTGCGCGGTCCGATCGATCATGTCCTTGAGGCCGCTCGCGCCCAGGACCTGCTTTTCGCGGTACATCTTGTCGACGGGATGCTCATCCTGCAGGCCGTAGCCGAACCCGGCCGTGTGGCTCATGATCTCGCGCATGGTCGGCGGCCGCTTCATGTCCTCGAGCACCATCGTGCCGTCGGGATTGACGGTCTTCACGACCCGCAGGGTCTTGAACTCGGGGATGTAGCGGGTGACCGGATCGTCCAGCCGCCAGCGGCCTTCCTCGAACAGGATCATCAGCGCCACGCCGGTGATCGGCTTGGTCATGGAGTAGATGCGGAAGATCGTGTCCTCGGTCATCGGCGCGCCGGTGGCCAGGCTCTTCTTGCCGTAGGTCTTGTAGCTGACGATCTTGCCGTGGCGGGCAAGGAGCGTGGTCATGCCGGGAACCCGGCCCTGGGCCACCACGCCGGCCATGTAGGCGTCCAGCCTAGCGAGGCGAGCGCTGTCGAAGCCCAGGGCCTCGGGGCTAGCCGCCGTCGAAAGGCCCGTCGCCTTGACCGACGCCGCGGGCGCACGCTTGGCCGACTGGGCGTGGCCGACGCTCGCCGGCGCGAGCGCCAGCGAGACGGCCGCCAGGGCGACGGCGAAGCGCTTGGTGGTGCGAAGCATGGCGGGTCCCCTCCCGAACAGTTGTTGGCGCAAGCTTAGGTTCCGCCGGCGGCGGCGCAAGCGCGCGTGCGTTTCAGGCCGGCAATGCTCTAGCCTGCGGCCATGAAGCGACTCCTCATCGTCTGGCATTCGCGGACCGGCGCCGCACGGGCGATGGCCGAGGCCGCCGCGCGCGGCGCCGACGCCGAGCCGGAGGTCGAGGTGCGGCGGCTGGCGGCGGCCGAGGCGCAGGCGGACGACCTGCTCTCCGCCGACGGCTATCTCTTCGCCTGCCCCGAGAACCTGGCGACCATGTCCGGGGCGATGAAGGAGTTCTTCGACCGGAACTACTATCCGGTCCTGGGGCAGCTGAACGGCCGTCCCTATGCCGCGATGATCGCCGCCGGCAGCGATGGAACCGGCGCGGCGCGCCAGCTGGCCCGGATCTGCACCGGCTGGCGGCTGAAGCCGATCGCCGAGCCGCTGATCGTCGGCACGCACGCCCAGACGCCCGAGGCCATCGCCGCCGAGAAGACGTTGGGCGCCGTCGACCTCAAGGCCTGCGCAGACCTGGGCGCGGGCCTGGCGGTCGGTCTGGCCCTGGGCGTCTTCTAGCCGGCGGCGACGGCTCGGGCCTGCGCGGCGCCCGCCGCGCCGAGGGTGTAGATCGCCTGGCTCTCCTGCTTCCCGCGGACGGCGATCCGGTCGAGCTGGACCACGGGGAGGCCCGGGACGGCGGCCGCCGTCGCCTCGCCGATCACCAGCGGGACATCATAGGTCTTGCACAGGCCCTCCAGCCGCGAGGCCACGTTCACGGCGTCGCCCAGCACCGAATAGTCGAAGCGCTTCTGCGAGCCCATGTTGCCGACCACGCACGTCCCCGAATTCACCCCGATGCCGATCCGGATCGCCGGCAGGACATGGCCGGGCGGGACGTAGGCGCCCAGGCTGGCATTGATGGCCGGCATCGCCGCCAGCATGGCCTCGGCCGCCGCCACGGCGTGACGGGCGTGGTCGGGGTCGTCCAGCGGCGCGCCCCAGAAGGCCATGACGCAGTCGCCCATGTACTTGTCGATCGTCCCGCCGTGGGCCATCACGATTTCGGAGAGCGGGGTCAGGATAGCGTTGATCATCCGGGTCAGGCCCTGCGGATCGCCCTTCATCGCCTCGGAGATGCCGGTGAAGCCGCGGATGTCGGCGAACATCACCGTCAGGTCGCGGGTCTCGCCCCCCAGATTGAGCAGCTCGGGATTGGCCACCAGCCGCTCCACCACGGCGGGCGCCACATACTGCGAGAACGCCGCCTGGACCTCTCGGCGCCGGCGCTGTTCGGCGGCGAAGTCGTAGGCCGACAGCGCGATCGCCTGGAAGGCCAGGGCCGCGGCGGGCTCGACCGGCGAGACCCAGATGCGGCCGAAACGCAGGGCCAGCCACGCGGCCAGCACGCCGGCCGCCATCGCGCCCAGCGTCAGCGCGGCCTTGGCAAGCGGCGCATGCGGGCGCGTGGCCAGCCAGCCCAGCAGGGCCGACGTCAGCACGAAGAGCAGGCCCAGCCCTGGGGGCGCGGCGCGGATCCCCAGGCCGTGGACCAGGTTGTCGTAGAGCGTCGCCTGCACTTCCACGCCGGGGGTGAGCTGCCGGGTGGTGAGGGTCCACGGCGTCTCGAACGCGTCTGCGCCGCCACCCCCTGCCTCGGGAGCCGTCTGCAGCGCCAGGCCCACGATGACGACCCGGTCCTTGAACAGGCCGGGCGGCAGGTACTTCGCCGGGTCCAGCGCCTGGTAGTATGAGACCCGCGGATAGCTCCCGGCCGGCCCGAAGTACTGGATCAGCCGCCCCCCCTGCCCTTGCTCGCCGGGGTGGCCTGTCAGGCGCGCGAGCTGTGCGGCGAAGCCGTCGGGATAGCGCGGGATGCGCCGCAGGACGCCGTCGCCGTCCATCGACAGGCTGGCGACCCCGGCCTGGGCCCCGCCGGCCAGGAGTTCAGGGATCGGCTCGGTCCGGATGACGGTGTCGCCGTAAGCCTGCGCGCTGACGGTCTCGTCGGCGGCGAACAACGTTCCCGGTCCCGCGGCCGCCGCCAGGGCGGCGTCCGCCGCAGGCTCCGACGGCTCTGCGAAGACGATATCCAGGGCGACGGCGCGGGCGCCCGCCGCGCGCAGCGAACGGATCAGCGCGGCATGCACCTCGCGCGGCCAGGGCCACGGACGCCCCAGCGCCGAGAAGCTCGGCTCGTCGATGGCGACGATCACCGCGCCGGGCTCCGGCGGATGCGCCGGCGCGATCGTGGACAACAGATCGAAGGCCCGGCCGCTGATCGCATCGAAAGCCCGCAGGCCCGTCGCCGCGGTCACCGCCAGGGCGACGGCCAGGGCGATGGCGAGGCGCAGGCTCGGGCGGCGGCGCGGGCGCATCAGAACCGATACGCCGCGGCGGCGGCGATCAGGCGCCCGGCGCTCGGGCGCATCGTACGGTCGGCGCCGAACAGGTTTTCGACCACCAGCTTGACCTCGGCCTGCTTGTCGAGCGGCTCCCACACCAGGCTTGCATCGGTGACGTGGCTCGCGCCCCGCCGGTCGCCCGCGAAGTCCACGACGGAACTGGCCCAGGTCTGGCGCAGCTCCAGCTTCACCCGCGCCGGGTGGCTCCAGCTAAGCTGGGTCTGGACGAAGTGGCGCGGCAAGTAGGGCAACCTGCGGTCCGGCAGCGCGGCGCCGCCCAACAGCTGGGTCCCCTCGCCGTCCGAGCGGGCGTAGCTCGCCGCCAGCCCGACGTTTCCGCCTGGCCAAAGGTTGATCGCCGCGCGGAACCGCTCGATCTCCGCGTCGGCAAAGCCCAGCCGGGGCTGATCGTCCGGCGTCTGGATCACCAAGCCGTCAAACGCCTGGCGCTGGTACTCGAGGCTGGAGAACACCCGCGCGCTCCATTCGGCCTCCCAGCGCACAATCGCGCTGTCGAAGGCCCCGGCGTAGTTGGCGGCCGCATAGTCGGCGCGCAGGCCGGCCGGGTTGGTCGGCGCGAAGGTGAAGGCCACCTCGCTGGAGGTCTCGCGAACGAAGGCCGCGCGCACCCAGTGACCGGGTCCGGGTTCCAGGGCCGCGCCCAGCTTGAAGTCAACCGTGGTGTCGTCGGTCGCCGCCAGCCGCGCCACGGGATAGAAGGCGGCGCCGCTCTGTCGGATGCGGCTGTCGACCACCGCGGCCTGCCCCTGAAGAATCAGCGGCCCATAGGGCGCCCAGCGCGCGTCCACATAGGCCCGCTCTTGGCGAAACCGCGAACGGCTCACGTCCACGGTGAGCGGCGGCCCCGACGTGTCGCTCGCCGCGCGCTGGCGCACCGCTTCGAGCCCGGCTTCCAGGTCAAGCCGATCGAAACTCTTCTGATAGCTCGCGTGCAGGACGGTGAACCGGCTCTCCCAGTCGATGGCCGCGCCGCCCGCCACGTCCTGATCCCGGCTGCGGTTCCGATGGCCGACCCCGACGGTCATCACGTCGCGATCGCCGAACTTGTGGTTCCAGAACCCAAACAGCACCGCGTCCTTGCGGCGCGAGCTCGCAGGCAGGCCCGAGGTCGGTTCCTCCTCGTCGGTCGTCAGCTGCTCTAGATCGACGAAGGCGGCGAGGTTGTCGTAAGGCCCGGTCTCGGCCCCCAGCCACCCGCGCAGGTACTCCGCGTTCTCCGCCCGCGCGGCCTGCGCCGCTCCTCCGCGGCGGTCGGCCTGCCGATGACCGGCCGTGAGGCTGTACGCGACGGGAAAGGGGCTGTGGGCGAGGCCGTCCAGGGTCGCGAACACGGCCGGCCGCCTGAGGTCGCCGTCGCGACTGAAGGTGGTCGACAGGCTGGCCTCGGTGAACGCCTCCTTGAAGAACTGCACGCGGCGCTTGGGGTAGGTCACCGCCAGCGGGTCCAGCACCAGCCCCTGGAGAAAGGTCGAAAGCGGCGCGATGGACTTGCCCAACGCCACATCGAACCCGGCCAGTTCCAGCGGCGCCACGAAGGTCGGGTCCGGCAGCCGGTTCAGCGCCTGGTCGAAGTAGCTGGACGGCGTGTAGCTATCGAACACGCGGTCGCCATAGTAGCGGGCCCACTCGTCGAGCCCGGCGAAACGGAACGCCTGGGCCGCGTAGCTGCCGGTGATGCGGTTCTCGGACAGGCTGGCGTAGACCCCACCCCGGGCCTGGAACCTGCGGATGGCCTCGCGGGCGCCGGCGATGGCGTCGTCGACATGGTAGCTGTGCAGGGCGATGGCGGTCCGGGCGACCGGCGTCAGGGGGCTTTCCGGGTCCAGCCGGTCGGCGGCGTCCAGCTGCTGTAGCGCGCCGCCTTCATCGCCGAGGCGGTATTCGATCTCCGCAAGCTGCGTCAGCGCCCGCGCGTAGCCCGGATTGTCCGCGCTGGCCGCCAGCACCTCATCGCGGGCCGCATCGATCTGGCCGGTCTCGACCAGATACTGCGCGAGCGCGGCGCGCGCGGTCGCTCGACTGGGGTCCAGGGCCAGGGACCGATCGATGGCCGCTTTGGCCTCGTGGACCCGGTTCTGCGCCAGCAGCACCTGGGCGTGGCGCGCATGCAGTTCGGGATTCTGCGGATCTCGCGCCAAGGCTGCCAGTATAGCGTCCAGCGCCTCCCGGTCGGCGGCCCGCTCCAGCCGGATCTTGCTGAGGACGGCGTAGCCCCCCGGACGGCGGGGATCGGCCGCCACGGCGGCCTCGGCGTCGACCAGGCCCGCATATGGCTGGCTGCGGTAGTCGGCCTTGATCTCGGCCCGTAGCGCCAAGGCTGCGGCGTTGCGTGGATCGCGGCCCAGGGCGTCGGCGACCGCCGCCTCCGCTGTCGCAGCGTCTCCCAGCAGCAGGGCCGCGCGCGCCTGCAACGCATGGAGCGCCGGCTCGTCCGGATGACGGGCGAGGCCGTCGCGGCTGAGCGCCAGAGCCCCGCGCAGGTCTCCGGCAAAGGCGGCCAGGAAGCCGTGCCCCACGTAGCTCAGCGGATCGGCGGGATCGAGGGGCGGTGGTTCACCCTCGCCGCGCAGGGCCGCCGCGAAGGCCGGACTGCGCCCACCGAGCAGCTCAAGCCCGTCCTCGCGACGCACGAAGTAGAGCATCTGCTCGCGTCCGACCGGATCGGCCAGGACGGTCAGGACCGGCGCCTGACCCAGAGCCGCCCGCGCCGCCTGGCCCGCCATGACCTCGACCGCGCCCAGGTCGTTGGCCAGGCTGACCGCGCCGTCGAACACCTGCAGCGCCGTGGCGCCCTCCGTGACTGAGAGCGCCCAGTCCGTGCCGCGGATGGCGGCAGTGGCCGATGGCGTCTCGACCGACAGGTTCGCGCGGCCGCGCGGGCTGCGCCCCCAGACACTGCCCTGCTGGAGTTGCAGCGCCGACGGGGCGCCGGCGGTCACCTGCTTCACCAGCAGCACGGAGTTGCGGCCGAGCCGGATCTGCGTCCGGTCCGCGAACACGATAGCCAGGGTGCCCGCCGCGTTGGTGCGCAGCGTGTCGCCCGCCTTCAGCTGTTGACGGACCTCGGCGCGGCGAAGGTTGGTCTCGCTCACCAACAGGGCCGTCTCGCCGCCCTTGGCCGCCGCGATGGCGCCGGAGACAGGCGCAGCACGGGGCACAGGCTGCGCCGTCGCCCCCGTTGCCGCCGTCGCCAGCAGAATCGCCAGCCCGGCGCGTCCCGCCTCTCGCCTCATCACCCCAGCCCCTCGCAGAGCGCGCAAGCTAGGCTGTTGGGAGTCGGTGGACAACGTTGTTCGCCTTCCCGGCGGCTCAGGCGGGTTCGTCGCAGCAGCCACCGCCTTCATCGCCACGACGCATCCCGCCACGGCCAAGCCTCGTAGCTACGGCCCGCGGGGCGGAACACCGGTCCGCGGATGTCGTTTAATGGCGCGGAGACCGGGACATGCAGATCGGGCGGCGGGAGTTCCTGAAGGCAGGCGGCGTGGCGCTCGCGGCCGGCGGCGCGGTCGCAGCAAGCCCGGCCCCGGCCCAGCCCGCGCCTCACCGCGCCTTCCAAGCCAACGACTGGGCCCGCGTGCGCGCGCAATTCGGACTGAGGTCCGACCGCGTCGACATGTCGGCGATGCTGATCGCCGCTCACCCGAAGGCGGTCCGCGAGGCGATCGCCCGCCATCGCGACGCCCTGGACGAGACGCCGATCGAATATCTCGAGCAGAATAACCGCCGCCTGCAGAACGTGGCGCGCGAGCGCGTCGGCCGGTACTTCGGCGCGCCGGCGGCCGATGTGGCGCTGACCGACTCCACCACCATGGGCGCGGGCCTCGTCTACAACGGCCTGAAACTGCGGCCCGGTCAGGAGGTGCTGACCACCGACCGCGACTACTACGTCACCCATGAGTCGCTGCGGCTGGCGTCGATGCGCAACGGCGCCAGCGTGCGCCGCATCCGCCTGCCCGATCCGGCGAAGGCGGGCGCAGGCGGACTGGCCCAGGCCGTCGTCCGCGAGATCAAGCCCCACACCCGCGTCGTGGCCCTGACCTGGGTGCTCTCGTCCACCGGCCTCAAGATGCCGATCCCCGCGATCAGCCATGAGATCGCCCGCCTGAACGCCGGCCGGGCCGAAGCCGACCGGATCATCCTGGCCGTCGATGGGGTCCATGGCTTCGGCAATCAGGACGTGGGGCTGTCGGAGCTGGGCTGCGACCTGTTCTTCGCCGGCTGCCACAAGTGGATCTTCGGGCCGCGCGGCACGGGCGTCGTGATCGGAACCCAGGCCGGGTGGAGCGCCCTGGCGCCGACGATCCCGACGTTCCTGGCGAGCGACGCCTATTCCGACTGGATCAGCGGCACACCCGCCACCGACTGCACGGGCGCGCGCCTCACGCCCGGCGGGTTCAAGGCTTTCGAGCACGTCTGGGCGCTGTCGGATGCGTTCGTGATCCACGACTGGGTGGGCCGCAGGCAGGTGGCCGATCGGACGGCGGAGCTGGCCGACCAGCTGAAGACCGGCCTCGCCGCCATGCCGCACGTGACCCTGGCCACGCCGCGGTCGCGGGACCTGTCGGCGGGCATCGTCTCGTTCGAGGTGGCGGGCATGACGCCGGCGCAAACGGTGGCGAAGCTGCGCGAGTGGAAGATCTTGGGCTCGGTGGCGCCCTACGCCCGGCCGCTGGTCCGCCTGACGCCGTCGATCCGCAACACGCCGGAGGAGGTGGACTTTGCGTTGAAGGCCGTTCGCGCGATGGCCTGACGGCGCAGCCGGGCCGTGTTAACCTCCCGGCGGGGTCTGAACCGCGCTTTGGGGAGGCGAGCGGTCGTCATGTTGGGGATTCAGTTAGCGGCGTTGAGCATGCCCGAGCTGCGGCGGCTGCTGGAGGCGGCGCGCGCCCGGGGCCAGGACGGCCTGGTGCGGCAGCTCGAGGCCGAACTCG
>NZ_LSJI01000171.1 GCF_001557235.1 Phenylobacterium sp. CCH9-H3
GCCCCGAACCCACCCTCGCCACGGATGGATCAGAGCCCTTCCATGTCGCCTTCGACCGGGAACTGGCCCGACACCATGAGCGCACCATGGCGCTTTGCCGGGAGCTGGCGGCGGCCGGCCTCCCCGTCGAGGCGTCGACGCTGCGCATGTGGCGCATCGGCCAGAAGGCGCCGGTGTACGCCGACAGTCTCGCCGTGTTGGCCTTCCTCGAGCGCCGATGGGGACTCGAGCCCGGATACTTCCGCCGCCGCCTGCCGCACCCGGCCCGGGCGACAAAGGGCCAAGCGATGCCGGGGATCAGCTCGGCCGAGCGCCGTCGCCTGGCCTGGCACCTGCCCGACGACTTCGACCGGCTCCCACCAAAGGACCAGGAGGAGATCCTGGAGTGGGTCCGACGGGTCGTCGTGACCGGCGCGACCGACTATCGCCGCTACCAGGCCAACGCCGCCCAGCACCGCTTCGCCGTCCGGTTCCCGGACCTGCAGGGCGTGAGGAAGGCCTCGGACGAGGGCGGCCTCACGGAGCGTCGATCCGGCGGAACGATCGTCGCCCCGCCCCGGCTGGCGCAGGAAATGGCGGACCTGCTGGCCTTCAAGACGGCGACCCTGAGCCCCGCCGGCTACCGGCGCAGGGGCACCTGGGGCGCCGAAACCGCCTCGCAGAAGGTCGAGCACTTCGGCCTGCTCTTCGGCGCCTTGGCTGCGCCGGCGGACGGTCCCGTCCGCGGCTTCGGCGCGCCGGTATCCTCGCTCACCTTCGGGCTCCTGACGGCCCCCGCGGTCTGGGACTGGTACCTGCAATGGCGCGAACGGCGGCGCGGCTTCTACACGGCCTGGGAGGTCGACATGCTCTCGATCGCCGTCGCCCTGACAGGCGAGGAGGCTGGCTGGATCGCCCAGACGCCGGCGCTCGCCGACCGCCTCACGACCATCCCCGGGCTCGTCTCGGAGGAGGACGTCCGGCGCATCCAGGGCGACTGGGCGACCGCCTGTGCGAACCTGCACCGCTTCGCCCTGGCGCGCGCCAAGGAGATCGCACGGGTCGCGCAGGTGCACCACGATCCGTTCGAACCCATCCTCGCCGTGCTCGAGGCGGACAGCCCGGTCGGGGAGTACCGCAAGATCGCCGACGAGATTCTCGCGCTGCGTCCCTGCCCTCGCCGCTACCCGCTGGCCGCCGCGGAGAGCGCCCGCGCCTTCCTGGTGATCCGGCTGGGCCTGCACCTGGGCTTCCGCCAGAAGAACCTGCGCCAGCTTCTCGTCTGCCCGCGGGCGCAGGCGCCGCGAACGGAGCGGCGCCTCCGCGACCACGCGCGCGGCGAACTGCGCTGGAGCGATCGCGACGGCGGCTGGGAGGTGTTCGTGCCGGCCAGCGCCTTCAAGAACGCGACCTCGTCGTTCTTCAACGGCCGCCCCTTCCGCCTGCTCCTGCCGGACATCGGCGGCCTCTACCGCGAGATCGACGACTACGTCGGAGTCCACCGCGCGCGCCTACTCGGCCGCGCGCCTGACCCCGGGACGTTCTTCGTGAAGACCGTGAAGGCCAGCCGGTCCGAGGCGGCCTACGACCAGAACACCTTCTACGAGGCCTGGCGTTGGATCATCCGGCGCTACGGGATCTACAATCCCTACACGGGGCGAGGCGCCATCGCGGGTCTACTTCCGCACGGCCCGCACAGCATCCGCGACGTGCTCGCCACCCACATCCTCAAGCAGACCGGCTCGTACGAGCAGGCGAGCTACGCGATCCAGGACACGCCGGAAACCGTCGCCCAGCACTACGGCCGCTTTCTGCCGCAGGACAAGGCGGCGATCGCGGCCGAGGTGCTCAACCGCGCGTGGGCGGCGGAATGACCGGAGACGAACCCCAAGGCCCCTATGCCTTTTCGGGCGTGCCGTACGACGAGGGCCTGCGGCTGGCGGCCCTGCGCCTGCAGCATGATCGCCTGGTCGAGGCGCAGGAGGAGTTCCTGGAGGACGCCGCGCGGCGGTGGCGGCGGGTGCAGCGGCTGCGTGAATTTCTCGACGCCGTCGACGAACGCTGCGCTGGATGCGATGTCACGGCCGAGCTGCAGAGCTGGTTGGCCTGGGCGCACAGGCGCTGCGACCGCCTCGATCCACTGTCGCCGATGGCGATGGCCGAGCTTCGGGCCTACGCCGCGGCGCTTCGATCGCCACCCGATCTGCCGCCGCAACACCCGGAGGAGGAGATCTGGCGCGATATGGGTCTGCTCGACGACCTGCTCGTTGAGGAGGCCGTCGAACCATAGGCAAGGGTTTGACCATCTCGAAATCTGCACAGTCTGGCTGAGCAATATCGGCCAGTTTCAAACCGCCTACTCATTCGGGGCGCTGGCCGGCTCCCGGGCGCCATCCGGCGCCCGCGCAGGTCTTGGTTATGGTTGGGGCAACGTGCTTCAAGGAAGTTACAGTCTTATGTTTTGAACTTTAATCCCCATAAGGTTCATTATATAAGACCTTATCATGCGTTCCACCGTCCAAGACACCCTGCCACCTAAGGTCCGCCGCGCCCTCGCCAAGCTGGGACGCGACCTGGCGCTTGCGCGCCGTCGTCGGCGGCTCACGACCGCGATGATGGCCGAACGACTCGGCGTCGCGAAAGGCACCTACATCAAGGTGGAGAAGGGCGACCCCTCTGTCTCCATGGGGGTCTACGCCATGGCCCTCTTCGTCCTGGGCTTCCCGGAGGCCCTGGGCGACATCGCCGACGCCCGTCGTGATGACCAGGGCCTCCTGCTCGAGGCCGAGCAGCTTCCGCAACGAGTTCGCCCGCGCACGGCGCCGAGGCCGCTATGAACCGCAGCATCGGCATCTTCCTGGGCGACAACGCCCGCCCCGTCGGCGTGCTGCGCTACGACCAGCAAGGCGCCCGGGAGAGCGCCGCGTTCGAATATACCGCCGAGTGGCTCCAGGCCGTTGACGGCTTCGACCTGGAGCCCGGCTTGCGCCGGGTCACGGGTCCGCAATTCCATCGCAAGGCGAAGGATGGGTCTGTCTTCCACGGCGCGCTCGCCGACACCGAACCGGACGGCTGGGGCAAGCGCGTCATCCGCCGAGATCACGCCAAGCGCCGTCAGGCGCAGATCGACGCAGGCGAGAAGGTCGAGCCTCGGCCGCTCAACAGCCTCGACTTCCTCCTGGCCGTCGACGACGTGAGCCGCGTCGGCGCTTTGCGCCTGCGGGACGAGAATGGGACCTTCCAGCGCGCGCCCGAGGACGGGAAGCGCACGACCCCGCCCTTAATCGAGCTGGCACAGTTGCTCGCCGCCACCCGCGCTGTCGAGACCAACCAGGACACCGTCGCGGATCTGGCCTACCTGCGCGGGCGCGGAACCTCGCTCGGCGGCCTGCGCCCTAAGTGCACCGTACGCGACGCCGACGGCACGCTATGCATCGGCAAGTTTCCGAGCGTCCAGGACGGCCATACCGTCACCAAGGGCGAGGTGCTGGCGCTCCACCTGGCCCGACGCGCGGGCATCGACGCCGCCGACGCGCGCATCGTCATGAGCGACGATGCGCCTGTGGCGCTGATCCGCCGCTTCGACCGTCCTCCCGGCGGCGGCCGTCTGATGTACGTCTCGGCGGCAACGATGTTGGGGGCCGAGACGGCGGACGATCACGCCTACACCGAGATCGTCGACGCCCTGCGCCAGCATGGCGCTAGGCCCGAGGCCGACGCCGAGGAGCTTTGGCGCCGGATCGTGTTCTCGGTTCTGATCTCGAACGTCGACGATCATTTGATGAACCACGGCTTCCTGCACGAGGACCAGGGCCGCTGGCGGCTCTCACCCGCCTTCGACATCAACCCCTTCCCGGATCGCGCGCGAGAGCTGAAGACCTGGGTCTCGGAGGATACCGGACCTGAGGCCACCGTCCGCGCGGCCATGAGCGTCCTGCCCTACTTCCGCATCCCCGCCGAGCGGGGACGCACCATCCTCGGCGAGGTCGAGGCCGCCGTCGCCGGCTGGCGGGAGACGGCTCGCAACCTCGGCCTCACCAAGGACGAGCTCGACGGTCTCGCGGCCGCCTTCGAGCACGAAGAGCGCGAGGCTGCCCGCCAGGCGCTCTAAGACGACCGCCGGCGCGCGGGCCACAGCTCCCATCCGCAATCACATCCAGCGCCGGCGCTTGCGGAGATTAGAGGCATCATTCTCCGCATGATTTGCGGAGAATATCCGTGCCGCTGAGCGCGCGCGATCCTGAGGTGATCGTACCCAGTTTTCGACACGCATTTCCCAGTCGGTCCAGTTCTGGAACTACCGACTGAGTGCGAACAAACCCGAAATTCTACGCGAACGTTCGCGAACGAGAGTGTGCAAATTTTGCACTCTTCATGTTGTAAGTTACTGATTTTACATAATAATCAGTCCAGTCCATCATAGGCGCCACGGACAATCTATGAGCTTGAGACTGCTGCATCTTCTTCATTCTCAAAAGCGGTGGATCGCGGCGCACGCGCTCGATCCTACAACGCTCCAGGATCCGCCTCCCCGAACGTTTGCTGCGCCCGTCGATAAATGGCCTCCGCCTGCCAGCAAAAGTCCGGCCAGCGGCAGGCGTGGGTTCACCGGTAGCGCAGATCCCCGACGAAGGCCTTAGTCAACCGCGACGACGCCGAGAACTGGGATCTCCAGGCCGAAAAGCAAGGACATCGGCTTCGCCGGGCGCGTTGCGCCTCGCCGGCGACCACTCCGAGCGTCAGCCGTTCGGAGTTCAGCCCACATCAGGACGGCCGTCTTCCCGGAACGGTCAGCAGCTGACCTTAGCTTCGGTCCGCCGAGCAGGTTTGAACGGCGGCTATCGGTCGGGCCTCGTCATCGTCGCGCGGCTGTATTCGGAATTGAGCCGGCAGATGTTGGGCGGCGGCTGTGAGAGCGGTCTCGCCACATGGATCCGCCATTCGTCCGCCCACAGGGTCTTCATGCGCTGCAGGACCTCCGGCCGCGCGCCCGCGAGGTCATGCGCCTCGGTGAAGTCCTGGGCGGTGTTGAAGAGCTGCCAGGTGTCCTGCTCGTAGCTTTTGTCGCAGTCATGGATGGCCACGGCCCGCCAGGGTCCGTCGGTGATGGCCCGGTGACCGCGCACCTCGAGGTACTGACGCGAGCGGGTTTCCGCATGGCGATCCGACAGCGCCGCCAGGAATGACCGCCCGGCCACCGGCAACTGCGCGACGCCGTTCACCGTGGACTCGAAACGCAGGCCGGCCGCGTCGAGCAGCGTCGGCCCGACATCGACCACGTCGACATACTGCCCCCGCACGGCGCCGCCGTCCTTAATCCGCGCCGGCCAGGAGACGATCAGCGGGGTCCGCACGCCGCCCAGGTAGGGCCACAGCTTGTAGCGCCGGAACGGCGCCGAGCCGGCGATCGCCCAGGGCCGCGGGTACTCCGCCTGGGTCAAGCCGGTCCCAAGCTCCGCCAGGCGCCGGCGCTGTTCGGACACGGGGATGGTATTGGGCCGGTAGAGCTCGGCGAAGAAGCCGGCTTGGCCCGCCTCGGAAGCGGCGCCGTTGTCCGACAGGACCACGATCAATGTGTTGTCGAGGAGCTTTGCGGCCTCAAGCTTGGCCAGCAACCGGCCGATCTGCTCATCGGCGTGCTCGATGAAGCCCGCATAGACCTCCATGTAGCGCGCGAAGACGGCGCGCTCGTCATCGCTGAGGTCCGACCACGCGCGGTCGTCGTCGGTGCGGTCGGGCAGTGCGCAGTCGGCGGGGATCACGCCGAGCTGTTTCATGCGCTGGAAGCGCGCCTGGCGGATGGCGTCCCAGCCGCCGTCGTAGGCGCCCTTGTACCGGTCGGAATAGGATGCCGGGACCTGGATAGGCGAATGGGCGACGCCTAGGCCGAGATGCAGAAAGAAGGGCCGCCCGCCGCCCTCCCCGCGATGGGTCTCGATCAGCGAGATCGACCGATCGATCAGGTCCGCGGAGAGATGATAGCCCTCGGGGAGCTTGGGCTGGATATAGCCGTCGTTCTCGACCAGCGTCGGGCGGTACTGGTCGGTCCAGCCGCGCGGGAACCCATAGAAGTAGTCGAAGCCCCGCTGAAGCGGCCAGTTCTCCTTTGAGGCCTCCGCATCGAGCTGGCCCATCGGGATCAGATGCCACTTGCCTACGATCCAGGTGGCGTAGCCGGCGCCCCGCAGCACCTGGGCCGTGGTCTGCACGTTGGCGGGCATGTGGAACGAGCCGGGGGGCCAGTTCGCCGCCCCCGCGCCCGCCGCGGCGTCCGGCACGTCGGGCATGTTGACGGTGTGGCTGTTGCGGCCGGTCAGCAAGGCCGCGCGCGTCGGAGAGCATACGGCCTTCGTGTCGAAACGGTTGAACCGCAGACCCGCCGCCGCGAGTCGGTCGAGGTTGGGCGTGCGGATCTCGGCGCCGAAACAGCCGAGATCCGAGAAGCCCACGTCGTCCAGGACGATCGTGATGATGTTGGGGCGCGCGGTGTGCGCTGCAGCCGGCAAAGCGGCGGCGAGCGCGGTGGACGACAACAGCGCGGCCGCGAAGCGGCGTCTCGAAAGCATCAGTGCGCTCCTGAAGATGCGAGGCGACCGCGGTTCATAACGCGACCCGGACGCCGAGCAGGAGCTGGCGGCCCGGATCGAAGTAGTCCTGCGGCAGGTTCCCCAGGTTGGTCCGCGTCTTGTCGACGTCGTCGAGCATGTTGACACCCTCCGCCACGATCGAGATCCGGTGGTCGAAATTGTAGGTCAGGTTCACCGACAGATCGCCGCGCGACTGGGTCACGATACCCAGGCCGTTGTTGCCGTCCGGTAGCCCCGACGAGACGAACTTGTCGCGCCAGGTATAGGACAGGCGCGCCCCGAACTTCTCGGTCTCGTAGAAAGCGCTGACGTTGAAATTGTGCTTCGACGCCGCCGTCAGCACGTTGCTGTCGGAGTTCGAGATGAAGGTGTAGTTCGCCTGCAGGCCGAGGTTCTCGAGCAGCCCCGGGAGGAAGGTGAAGACCTGCTGGTAGCCGATCTCGAAGCCCTTGAGCGTCACGCCCTTCTGGTTGGTCGGTCGCGTCCGATTGACGTTGGTCTGGCGCACCTCGGTGGTGTTGGTCGAGGCGGTGAAGAAGGTCACCGGCAGCTGGACGATGTCCTGCTGCGGCCGCACCAGCGTCTGCAGATCCTTCGCGAACACGGCGACCGTGACCGAGGTGTCCGGGTCCGGGTACCACTCGACGCTGGCGTCGAAATTGTTCGAGATGAAGGGCTTCAAGTCGGGGTTGTTGGCGGTGAGGTTACAGGTCCCGCCGAAGCAGTTGATCGTCGTCGAAGGCGAGAGCTGGACGAGCGCGGGCCGCGCCATGGTGCGCGAGGCGGCGACGCGCAGTTGCAGATCGTCGGTAAGCTCCAGGCGGACGTTCGCGGACGGCAGCACTTCGGTATAGGTGTTCCTCGCCGCGATCGGCGCGGCAGGCGGCACGGTCGTGGTGCCGCCGGCGTCCACCAGCACCCGGATGCCCGTCAGGTCCGGCGACACGCCCCGGCTCGAGAGCTCGGTCCGGACCACCCGCACGCCGAAATTCCCGGACACGCGGTCGTCTTCCGTGGCGAAGTTCGCCTGGACGTAGAACGCCGCGATCTCCTCCTTCACGTCGATGACCGTGTTGAGGTTCTCCTGGACGGCGCCGGGCACGGCGGCCAGGCGCTCCAGGCCCAGGGTTTCGATCAGCTTCAGCGTGTCGGAGGCGACCCACTGGGTCGGGAACGGCTGGTCGCCGTTGTACGTCCCGAGGAAGCTCCCGTTTCCGGCCTGCACCAGCTGCGTGAATTGCGAGAGATTGAAGCCGTTGGGGTTCACGGTCGAGCGCGACAGCCCGGCCAGAGGCGCCAGCTGCGCCGCTTGGACCACGAGCGTGCGCCCGTCGGCGTTGGTCTTGCGGCGCGAGACCACCGCCCCCGCAGAGACCCGCGTAAGCAGGAAGGCGTCGAACTCGCGGCTGAGATCGGCGCGAAGCTCGTCGACGCGGTCGCTGGTCTTGCGCTTGTAGGCGCCGTTCAGGCTGGCCACGATGCCCTGGTTGGGATCGAGGTAGGCCGTCTGCGACCCGGGCGCGATCGCGATGCCGCAGATCGTCTCCGTGGGCAGGCAGCTGGTGGTCACGCCGAAGCGCGCCGTCTGCGCCAGGTTGAGGTTGTTGCCCACCTGGCGGGAGTCGGAGTGGGCGAGCGAGACAGCGCCGCGCCAGTCCTCGCCTTCATATTCCGCGCCGACCTTGACGTAGCCCGTGCGCGAGACGGAGTCGTTGACCCGGTCGTTGGCGCGCACGTCGGTTGCGCTCTGCCCGAGCACGATCGCATGGGGCTCGCCGAAGGCGAGCTGGCTGGCGTCGACGCCCGGTATGGTGAGCAACTGGGTCGGCGTGATGACGGCGCCCGTCGACGTGGGCGGCAGATTCAGGTTCTCGAGGCTTTCCACCAGCACGTCGAACTTGCTGTAGAAGCCCTCGACCGAGAGAGTCAGCGCCTCGGCGGCCTTGTATTCGGCAACCCCGGCGAACGCCAAACGCGAGCGATTTTCGCGGGCGATCTCGGTGCGGCTCTGGGTCGAGATGTTGAAGACGTCGAGCAGATCGCCATCGCCGTTGTAGTCGACGCGGTTGGTGGCTTCAGGCTGGTTTGTCCACCCCACGTTGTTGATGCCGTGGGTCTCGGGCTTCTCCTTGTTGTAGCCCCCCGCCAGCAGCACCCCGAGCCGGCCGTCCAGGAAGATGTCGGAAACCAGGCCCGACACCCGGAAGGTCTCCTTGCCCGAGTTGGAGTTCTGCACGCCGAAGGCCGAGCCCACCAGCTTGAAGCCGGACAGGTCGAACGGTCGCACGGTCCTGACGTTGATCACCCCCGAAAGTCCGCCCTCCTGCATGTCGGCGGTCGGCGACTTGGTCACCTCCAGCGTGCTGACGAACTCGGTGGGAAGCAGGCGGAAGTCGAAGGCGCGCGTGATGTTGCCCCCGCCGCCGCCGCCCCGCAGATCGACCGTGGCCGATGACAGCGTGCTGTCGTTGAGCTGCACGCGGGTGAAGTCCGTGGGCAGGCCGCGGATGCTCGCGCCCGTGCCTTCGCCGCGCGTGCGGGTGATCTGCACGCCCGTGATGCGCTGCGCCGACTCCGCGACGTTGGTGGTGGGGAACTTGCCGATGTCCTCGGCGGTGACGGAGTCGATGACCTGCTCCGCCGTCCGCTTCTGTTCGGCGGCGCTGCGCAGCGCGGCGCGGACGCCGGTCACCACCACTTCGTCGACGGCGTCGGCGGCGGCTTCCGTCTGCGCGAACGCCGCGTGAGAAACGCTGCACATCAGCGTCGCCAAGGCGGCGCGCCACAGCAAGGTGCGCGGTAGGTTCATCTGTCTCCCCCTTTGGAATTCCCCGCGTGAGGCGGGCTGTTGTGTCGGTCCGCCGCGTCAGCCGTTTGCGCCGCGCCCGGCGCATGGGCGCCGACGAGATCCAGGCGTTCGCGCCAGGGGTCCGGCCCGAACCGGACCTGCCCTTCTGCGGTGAAATCGATTACATCGTGCGCCGACAAATCGGCGGGCGGCCAGGCGACAAGCCCCCTCCCATTGGGATCGCCGGTCCTGGCGAAGTTGGCGATGTAGCGGTGGAAGGCGGTGGCGACGGCGGCGTCACGCGGCGTGACCTTGGCCCCATAGCGCGCGGGCAGCGTGTCGAACGCAAACGCGACGTCCGTCGCATGCGGCGCGCCCGCCGGCGCGTCAGGCCTGCGGCTCTCGGCCACGTAGCTGAAGCGGTAGTGGTACGCGCGGTGGCCGCGCCGGGCCGCCTGCTGGGCGATGTGCCGCGCCGGCTCGACCATCTGGCGGTCGCCTCCGACGGCGCGCGCGACCGATGCGACGCTGAGATCGCCGCTAGGATCATACAGCGCCCGCGCGCGGTCGCGATCCGCGCCGAAGAGCGCGAACACCTCGTCCTTCGTGGCGCCGGGGACGGAACCGAGATCGGCGCTCGTGGCGCCGACCATCACGGGGACGTCCGCTGGGGCGGCGGGAAAGCCGCCGGACGTCAGGGTGTCGCCGTCGACGAACGGGCCGGCATAGGTCGGCAGGCCCGGCTGAGGCCGAAACAGGTCTGCGAACCCCACGCCCTCTGCGACAATCGCGGCCGGAAGCGCCCTAAGCCGCCGCAGCGCCTCAGCGTCCTGGCCTTCGATGCCGTGCCTCGCCGCGAAATTCCGACCGATGGTCTCGGCGGACGGGACACCTGGCTGGTCGCGCCGCAGCTCACGCGCCGGCGTCAGCGCGCGCCCCCCGCCCGACATGATGACGGCGCGATGGAACAACCCGCGCGCGGACGGCGACCCTAGCAGCGCGAGGACCGAGCCGCCCCCGGCCGACTCGCCCATGACCGTCACCTGCGTGGGGTCGCCGCCGAACCGGCCGATGTTGGCCTGCACCCAGCGCAGGGCCGCCTGCTGGTCCATGAAGCCCCAGTTGCCGCTGGGCCCTTCACCCGACGCCGCCAGGGCCGGGTGCGCGAAGAAGCCGAAGCGGCCCAGGCGATAGGCCAGGCTGACCACCACCAGGCCGTCGCGCGCGAAGCCGGCGCCGTCGAAGGCGGCCGGCGATGTGCCCCCATAGACGTAGCCGCCGCCATGGATCCAGACGAGCACCGGCGCAGGCTTGCCCCTTCCGGCCGGCCGCCAGACATTCAGATAGAGGCAGTCCTCGGACGGCGCCGCGCGGAGCGGGGCCTCGCTGCCCGCGAACGGCAGCTGCATGCACGAGGGTCCAAAATCCCGCGCTTCGCGGACACCGATCCAGGAGGGTGGCGGCCCGGGCGCGCGCCACCGCAGGTCGCCGACCGGTGGCGCGGCGTAGGGCAAGCCCCTGAAGAATTCGACCGGTCCTTCGCGGGAACCGCGGACGACACCCTGGGTCAGCGATACGGCCGGAGCGACGCCCTGGGCCAGCGAACCTTGCGGCGTCAGCAAGGCGAAGCCGGCCGTCGCCAACGCCAACCGGCGGAGGCAGCCACGGCTAAGGCCCTGACGCGTCAAGGAAATCACCGCCCTCACGTTTCCCCTGCCTTTCGGCGAACGCCGCTACGGGCGCCTTGGCACGAAGCGTCGGGCTTGCGATCTAATATGTCAACTATGTAGTATCGAAACTATGACCGACCCAAACTCGATCACGACGACGTCTTGGCGGGCGCCGGGCTCAGGAGGGTGCGGATGAGCGTACGCAATTCGTCATCGCTCAGGGGCCAGTCGAGGCCCTCGATGTTCCGGATAACGCCGTTCAAGGCGTGGAGGATCATGTTGGGCGAGAGCGCGGGAGGCTCCGGCAGGCGCTCGAGCGCGCGCCGGAGCGTCGCGGTGTTGCGCGAGCGTCGCTGAAGCGCGGCCGTATTGATGGGCTCGAACAGGATTGGATTGACCGGCCGCTCCGTCTGGACCGCGAGCATGCAGCGGCCCAGGACGGGGTGGGTGTAGAGCCGGATGAGCGTGCGCGCGAAGGCCTCCAGGTCGGCGGCCGGCTCGCCGCGGTCGAGGAACTCGGCCTCGCTCCACAGCTCCACCAGCGCTTCGAGCACGCATTCGGCCGGGCTATTCCAACGGCGGTAGAAGGTCGCCTTGGTCACCCCGGCTTCGGCGCAGACCCGATCCAGCGTAAGGCCCGAAAATCCCATCCTCGCCAGGACTTCGATGGCGGCGTCCTTGATCTGCTGCTGGAGAGCTTCATTGCGGGGACGTCCCGGTCTGCGCCCCGCATCGCCTCGAGCCTGGTTGGCCGCCATCTACCCGCTATCCCTGAAACAAATGGCGATCCGCCCGATCCCGCCACCGGATGGATGGGGAAGCCGGCCCGGAATGCAAGAACTTGCCTGCTCCGCCGACCCGCCCCTCTCATCGGCAGCCGCAGGGCCCCGCCGCTGTGCCCGTCACCAAACGCGTGCAGTTCGGCCGGGTTACCGTGGAGCCACCAACGGACCTCGAGACCAGCGCGAGAAGCGGATTTTGATGCGCGGCCATCAATGATGGCCTAGCCAAGAGCACTGAACACCGCGTCCGCCAGGGCCTTGCCGCGCGGATCGCCCATTAGGTCGGGGCCCATGTGGTTCATGACGTAGCCGATGGCCAGACGCGCGTCGGGATCGGCGCAGCCGTAGCTGCCGCCCCAGCCGGAGTGGCCGAACGCCCGGGGGTTCGGGCCGTAGATGCCGATCAGGTTGTGCAGCACGCCCATGCCCCACTGCGGATTGGCGCCGAACAGCATGTCCTCGCGGTCGGAAACGATCGCGGTCATCTGGGCGAGGGTTTCGACGCTCAGGATGCGGACCCCGTCCAGCGTCCCACCCTCGGCCAGGGCCGCCATCAGGCGCGCGACGCCGCGGGCGCTCGCGTGACCGTTCAGCGCCGGCAGCTCGGCGGCGCGCCAGGCTTGGGTGTTGACCCGCGCCGGATCCTGGGCGGGGCTCGCGAGCGCCAGCTGCACGGGGCGCGGCAGGAGCTCGATCGGCACGACGACCGGGTTGTCCGCGGGGATCAGCTCGGCCACGCGGCCGCCCTCGGACGCCGGGAGACCGATGTGGAAATCCACGCCGAGCGGTTCGAAGACGTCCTCGCGCAGCAGGGTTCCCAGCGTCCGGCCCGCCGCCCTGCGCACGATCTCGCCGGCCAGAAAGCCGTACGTGGTGGCGTGGTAGCAGCTGGCCGTCCCTGGCTCGAACACCGGTTCCTGGGCGGCGAGCCGCGCCGTCGCCAAGTCCCAGTCGTAGAGATCGTCCAGGCTCGTGGGTTCGGCGAATCCCGACAGGCCGGCCGTGTGCGACATCACCTGGGCGATGGTGACCGCGCCCTTCCCGGCCTGCGCGAACTCGGGCCAGATCTCGGCGACCGGCTGGTCGTAGGCGATCAGGCCGGCGTCCACGCAGCGGGCCACCGCCACCGCCGTGGCGCTCTTGGTGGTGGACCAGACGTTGACCAGGGTGTCCCCGGTCCATGCCTCGGTTCGCGCCGCGTCGGCATGCCCTCCCCACAGGTCCGCGACAACCTCGCCCTCACGGTAGACGCTGAGCGCGGCGCCTGCCTCGGCATAGTCGCCCGTACGCCCGAAGTTGGCGGCGAACGCCTCGCGCACGGGCTCGAAGCCCGGCGCCACGAAACCCTGAACCGTCATGCCCGCGCTCCCAGTCCTGCCGCCAGGAGGCGCACATGCTCGGCGATGACCGTCTCGCGCGGCGCCAACTCGGGCCGCCACCACTTGTGCAGCCAGCCGAAGGCGCCGGCCATGGCTTCGGCCACCGCCGTCAGGTCGACATCGCGCACCGAGCCGTCGGCGAGGCCCTCGCGCGCCACCTCAGGATAGCCCTGCTCCAGGGCGCGGACCCGGGCGACGATCTCGTCCCTGGCCTCGGCCGGCAGGGCCTCGACACCGGCCAGCGGCGCGAGCGGGCAGAATTCGTCGTCGAGGTTCATCTCCACCAGCAGCGCGACACCCGCCAGATTGCGCTGCATGGCCGTACCGCCCGACAGCTCCACGGCGCGCAGGATGCGGTCCGAGAACGAGAACGCCCGGCGGAAGCATTGCGCGATCAGGTCCGGCTTGTCGGCCAGGTAGTGGTAGACCGCCCCTTTTGTCGCCCCGACCTCGGCGGCGATCTCATCGATCGACGTCGCCTCGACCCCCTTCCTGTTGAAGAGCCGCGAGGCGGCGCGCAGCAGCGCCTCCAGCTTCATGGCGGTCGCCGCGTCGCGGTCGAAGACGTTGCCGCGGGCCGGCCGCAGGATGGCGATGTCGAGCGGGGCATACGCCAGCGCGTGCGCGGGATCGGTCGCCACGCCCTCGCGGATGAGGGTCAGCGCCCCCTGGCGCGCGCGCTGGCGGAAGCCGTCCGGGGCCTCGCCGGTCCAACGCGGGACCAGGGGGATCCACGAGACCACCCCAACGACGGCCTGGGCGACGACCAGGGCGTCACAGGCTCGGATCGATCCGTCGGCCCGGCCGGCCTCCACGAGATCCACCAGGCGCGCGACGTTGCCGTTGTGCAGGGCCTCCACGGTTTCCCGTTGCGGTGAGCCGAGGGCGCCCACCTCGGCCAGCGCCGCCGGTTCGGGCCGTTCGGCGTCCAGCGCCCGGTCGACGAAGGCCAGCAGTCGGTCGAGGCCCGAGCCGTCCGCCTTGGCCGCCGCGTCGAGGTCGCGCGCCATGGCCTCGCAGGACCGGCGGTAGCACTGGAAGACCAGGTCGTCGCGGTCTTCCACGTAGTAGTAGAGCGCCGCCCGAGAGACCCCCAGGGTGGCGGCGACTTCGCCCAGCGAGGTGTTGGAGACACCGCGGGCGTTCAGATGCCGCGCAGCGGCGTCCAGCACCGCCTCGCGCCTCCCGCGCCGCCCTGTCCCCGACTGCGCCATCCACGCCTCCTGAAATCCGATTTCGGCAACATACTCAGATGTTAAATTCGTTGACAAGCCATGTTTGACGTGTCGTCCTGAGTGCATACTTGGGCGTAAAATTCGGCGAGACAGCCGGGGCGTCCGAGGGGGAGGACGACATGGGAATCCGCAAAATCGGGCATCTGGCGGCGTTTTCGGGGGCGAGCCTTCTGGCCTTGGCGCTGGCCGCGCCGGGCGCCGCCCAGACCACGATTGAAGAGCTGGTGGTCACCGCGCAAAAGCGCGAGCAGCGCCTGATCGACGTCGGCGCCTCGGTGGCCAGCCTGGACGGCGAAGCGATCCGCGCGGCCCGGATCGAGAGCTCCGCAGATCTCGCCACCCAGATTCCCAACGTCGATGTGAAGCAGAACATCCCGGGCGCCCAGGCGATCGTCACGGTGCGCGGCGTCGGCCTGAACGACTTCTCGTCGACCAACAACTCGACGGTCGGCCTCTACGTCGACGAGGTGTTCCTCTCCTCGTTCGCCCAGATGGACTTCAACTTCTTCGATCTCGACCGGATCGAAGTGTTGAAAGGCCCACAGGGCACGCTCTACGGCCGCAACTCCACGGCCGGAGCGATCAACATCCTCTCGGCCGCGCCGTCTCTGGCCGGGAATTCGGGCTACCTCAGCGCCTCGGCCGGCGCCTACGAACGCTTCGAGGCCGAGGGCGCGGCCAACATCGCCGCCGGCGAGACCCTCGCCTTCCGTCTGTCGGGCAAGGCCGTGAACCAGGGCGAAGGCTTCTGGTATTCCCGCACCCAGCGGCGCGATCTGGGCGAACAGGACATCCTGCTGGGCCGCGCCCAGATGCTGTGGAAGCCCGACGAGCGGCTGTCGGCGCGGCTGAAGTTCGAGGTGGAGAAAAACCGCTCGGAGCTCGGCGTCGGCAAGTTCTTCGGCACGGTCTCGACCAACGCCGCGCCCTGCCCCGACTTCGCCAACCCCGGCCACTGCGTGAATAGCCACGGCTACACCGACACGACGCGCGACAAGTTCGAGGGCGACTGGGGCAGCCCCACGCCCTATCGCGTCAGCCAGTGGAACGGGACGGGCCGGATCGACGCGGACCTGGGCTTCGCCGACCTGGCCGCGGTGACCGGCTATATCAATTTCAAGCGCAGCTTCCATATCGACGCCGACGCCTCCCCCACCGTCGACGCCGAGTTCGACCAGAACGACAAGGTCGAGCAATTCAGCCAGGAGGTCCGTCTCTCGGGCGAGACCGGCCGCGCCACCTGGATCGTCGGCGCCTACTACTCCTGGGACCGCGTGAAGACCTTCGCGCCCGGCCAGTTCAACGACACCTTCAACACCCACGTCCTAATCACCGCCGACCAGGAGACCAGGAGCCAGGCCCTGTTTGGCCAGGCCGATTGGACGATCACCGACCAGCTCACCTTGGTCACCGGCGTCCGCTACACCGACGAGGAGCGCGAGTACGTCGGCGGCACGCGTGACCTGAATCCATTTGGCCTCTCATTCCTATGCCTGGCCGTCGGGGCCTGCGCGCCGGGCACCGGGCAGACCCAGCTGTCGTTCATCGACGCCGAGATCAGCGACAAGAACTGGTCGTGGCGCGCCGGCCTGAACTTCAAGCCCAACGACGACACCCTGCTCTACGCCCTCGTGTCGCGCGGCGTGAAGAGCGGCGGCTTCTTCAACGGGATCACCACGTCCAGCTTCGCGCTCGCGCCCTACGCGCCGGAGAAGCTCACGGACTACGAGGCGGGCTTCAAGGCGCGCCTCTTCGACCGCTCCCTGTCTCTCGAGGCCAGCGCCTTCTGGTACGACTACGAGGACCTGCAGACTCAGACCTTCACGAACGTCGGCGCGGTCTCGCTCATCAAGCTGGGCAACGTCGACAACGCCACCGTGAAGGGCCTCGACATCCAGGCGATCTGGTTGCCCGTCGACGGCCTTTCGCTCAACGCTGGCGTCGGCCTGCTGGACACCAAGCTGGGCGCGTTCCGCACCGCCGGGCCGGCCGGCCCGATCACCGTGCCCAAGGGCAACGAACTGCCCAATGCGCCGGACGTGACTCTCAACCTGAAGGCTCGCTACGAATGGCAAGTGATGGGCGACTGGACGGCGGCCGTCCAGGGCGGCGCCCACTACTCGGACGAGGTGTTCAAGGAAGCGCTGAACACGTCCTACCTCTCGGCCGACGACCACTGGATCTTCGACGCGCGGGCCTCGCTCGCCTCGGCCTCGGGCTGGGAAGTGGCGGTGTGGGCCAAGAACCTCGGCGACAAGGCCTATGTGGCGCAGGTCACCGACAACGGGATCGGCATGGGCTACCGCATCTTCAACGCGCCCCGCACCTACGGCGTCACGCTGACCAGGCGGTTCGACTAGGGAGTCCCTTCTCCTCGGCCGGGAACCCAGTTTCCGGACAGTTTTGTCATCTGGGCGTCAGCCCGGTGACCGACGGCCTCACCTAGGGTGCGAGCCAGCGTTGTCGGGACCTTGCGGCGCGCCGTCGACCAAGTCGCTGCGAGCTGGGCTACGGACAAGCGTCGGGCAGAGGTATCGGGGCCGCCGAACCCTCTGTACCTTGGCGCGGGCGCCGGCGAGGTGGCGCCGTCCGAAGTCCTTGAGCGCCGGACCCGAGAGCCATGAAGATCCTCATCGTCGAAGATGAACCCAAGACCGTGGCGTTCCTCCGCAAGGGGCTGGGCGAACATGGCTATGTCGTCGACTTCGCGAGCGACGGCGAGGACGGCCTGCACATGGCCGAGACGGGCGACTACGACGCCATGGTGCTGGACGTGATGCTGCCGCGGCTCGACGGCGTCACGCTGTTGGAGCGCCTCCGGCGCCACCGCGACACGCCGGTCATCATGCTGACCGCCCGCGACGCCGTCGACGACCGGCTGCGGGGCCTCGGCGCCGGCGCGGACGACTACCTCGTGAAGCCGTTCTCGTTCCTGGAACTGGTGGCCCGCCTGCAGGCCATCATGCGCCGCGGCCGCAACGAGGCCACGCAGATTACGGTTGGAGACCTCCACATCGACCTGCTCGCACGCCGCGCGACGCGGGCCGGCCGTCGGCTCAACCTCACGGCCAAGGAGTTCGCGCTGCTGGCGGCGCTGGCGCGGCGTCGTTCGCAGATCGTCTCGAAGACGGCGATCACCGAGCTGGTGTGGGACATCAACTTCGACACCAACACCAATGTGGTCGAGGTAGCGATCAAGCGCCTGCGCGCCAAGCTCGACGGTCCCGGACAGGCCAAGCTGCTGCACACCGTCCGCGGCATGGGCTACGTCCTGGAAGACCAGGACGAGGAGCGCGCCCGATGATGGCTTCGATCGCCGGGCGCCTGGCGCTCATGTTCGCGGTGACAGCCGGGATCGTCTCGACCTTGGCCGGCATCGCCCTCTTCCTCTTCCAGACCTACGAGCTGCGCCGGCATCAGGCGCAGGAGCTTCGCGCGCGCTTCGAGATCCTGGAGACCTTGGTCGCCCACAGCGACTCGGCCAAGTGGCCGGGGCTGGCGACCAAGCTGAACTCCTTCGCCACCACCGACGGGCGTCTCAAGTACCGGGTCGAGAGCCTCGATCCGCGGTTCCGCCACGAGGGAGCTTTCCCCCGGAACGCTAACATCCAGGTCGGGCGCGACGGGTTCGGCCGCCTGGACATCGGAGAGCGGACCTACATGACCGTGGCGGGGACGGTCGCCGCCTACGGCGACCGCGCACCGGTCCGGCTGATCATCGCCGCCGACATGGCCCCGGTGAACCGCACCAGCCTCATGCTGGGCGTGGCGGTGCTGGTCGTCTCGGTCGTGACGGTGCTGACGGTGAGCCTGCTGGGCTGGTGGATCGCGCGCCGAGGACTGGCGCCCGTCGACCGGCTCTCCCGCCACGCCCGCAACCTCAACCCCGAGGACCTGGACCTGCGGCTGCCCGACGACGCCATGCCGGCTGAGCTCGTGGGGCTGGTGACCGCTTTCAACGACGCCCTGGAGCGGCTGCAGCAGGCCTATGTGCGGCTGTCAGCCTTCAACACCGACGTCGCCCACGAGCTGCGCACGCCCCTCGGCAACCTCATCGGCCAGACCCAGGTGGCGCTCTCCCGCACGCGACGCGCCGGCGAGCTGGAGGAGGTGCTGCAATCGAACCTCGAGGAGCTCGAGCGGCTGCGCAGCATCATCAGCGACATGCTGTTCCTGGCGCGGGCGGACCAGGGCGCCATGGCCGCCAACCTCACGCCCATCTCTCTCGCCGCCGCCACCCGCAAGAGCGCGGAGTTCCTGGACGTCCTGTTCGAAGAGGCGGGAATGGCCCTGGCGATCGAGGGCGACGCCGCCGTCGCGGTGGAGCGGTCGCTCTTCGAGCGAGCGATCACCAACCTGCTCCACAATGCGATCCGCCACGGTCACGGCCCCGGCCGCGTGACGGTCCGCATCGAGGACAGCGGCCCCCTGGTGACGATCGGCGTCCGCAACCCCGGCGGACCGATCCATGAGAGCCGCCTCGCGCGACTGTTCGACCGCTTCTACCGGTTGGACCCGGCGCGGGAGAACAGCGGAGAGAGCCATGGGCTTGGCCTGGCGGTCGTGAAGGCCGTGGCCCTGATGCACGGGGGCGGCGTGTTCGCGCGCTGCGAGGAGGGCGAGATCGTCGTGGGCTTCCAGGTCCGCAAGCGCGACGCCGCCGGGAGCCTGCTTCCCGTCGCGCCCCGAGGCGCGGCCGAGACCGCCGACCCGCAGCTGACCGCCGCGGAATGAGCCGCGGGCCCGGCACGCAATCGTGAGGCCGCGCTGGCTGACTCGATTGTCATTTCGAGGTCAGTCTTGCGACCGGCGCGGCGGCTGAAGATCGCCGCCGTGGTCGAGAGCGGCGCCGAGGCGCCTGACCGATGGGAGACCGACGTGGCGCGATTGACGATCAACGGGAAGGCCCAGGACCTGCAGGTGGAACCGGACACACCGCTGCTCTGGGCTCTGCGGGAACAGGCCGGCCTCACCGGGACGAAGTACGGCTGCGGCGTCGCCCTCTGCGGGGCCTGCACGGTCCACGTCGACGGCGTGGCGGTGCGATCGTGCGCGATGCCCGTCAGCGCCGTGCAGCCGACCCAGAACATCGTCACCATCGAGGGCCTGTCGTCGGACGGCTCGCATCCGGTGCAGCAGGCTTGGCTCGCTCTCGACGTGCCGCAATGCGGCTATTGCCAGACCGGCATGATCATGGCGGCGGCCGCCCTGCTGCGCGACAAGCCGCGCCCCACCGACGCCGACATCGATGCGGCGATGACCAACATCTGCCGCTGCGGCACCTACAACCGCGTACGCGCGGCCATCAAGCGCGCCGCCGGCGTGCGGACCGCTTGAGGAGCTTGGCATGACCGCCCGCACGCTCGTGTCCCGCCGCGGCTTCGTCGTCGGCTCCGCCGCCGTCGGCGGCCTCTCCCTGGGCTTCCACATCCCCTTCGGCCAGGCGGCCGCCCAAGGCGCCGCGGCGCCTGAGGTCAACGCCTGGGTCGTGATCAAGCCCGACGACACCGTGGTGATCCGCATCGCCCGGTCCGAGATGGGGCAAGGCACGCTCACCGGCCTCGCCCAGCTCGTCGCCGAGGAACTGGAGTGCGACTGGTCGAAGGTGACCACCGAGTACCCGACGCCCGGGCAGAACCTCGCCCGCAAGCGCGTGTGGGGCAACTTCTCGACCGGCGGCAGCCGCGGCGTGCGCGAGTCACACGAATACGTCCGCAAGGGCGGTGCGACGGCGCGCGAGATGCTGATCGCCGCCGCGGCGCAGCAGTGGGGCGCGCCAGCGGCCGAATGCCGCGCCGCCAAGAGCGTGATCACCCATCGGCCCAGCGGCCGCACCACCACCTTCGGCAAGGTGGCCGTGGCCGCGGCGAAGATGACGCCGCCCGCCGACGTGGTGCTGAAGGACCCGAAGGACTGGACGATCGCCGGCAAACCGCTGCCGCGTCTGGACACGGCCGACAAGCTCACCGGCAAGCAGGTCTATGGCGTCGACGTGGTGCTCCCGGGGATGCTCAATGCGGCGGTCAAGGCCTGTCCGGTGTTCGGCGGCAAGCTCGCGCGCTTCGACGCCAGCGCGGTGTCGGGTCGTCCCGGCGTGCGGCGGGTCGTGGCCGTCGGCGAGAACGCCGTCGCGGTGGTCGCCGACACCTGGTGGCGGGCGAAGTCGGCGCTCGACGCCCTGCCCATCACCTGGGACGAGGGGCCGAACGGCGCCCTCGACACCGCTGCGATCACGGCGATGCTGACCGAGGGGCTGGACGCGAAGGAGGCCTTCGTCGACACCCGGGCCGGGGATGTGGCGGGCGCGCTCGGCAAGGCGGCCAAGGTGGTGACGGCGACGTACGCCTATCCCTACCAGCACCACGCCACGATGGAGCCGATGAACGCCACGGCCCGCTACACGCCGGACCGGTGCGAGGTGTGGGTGCCGACCCAGAACGGCGAGGCCAGTCTCGCGGCCACGGCGGAGGCCTCGGGCCTGCCGATCGAGAAGTGCGAGGTCTACAAGCTGCATCTCGGCGGCGGCTTCGGCCGGCGCGGCAACTTCCAGGACTACATCCACCAGGCCGTGGCGCTGGCCAAGGAGTTCCCGGGCACGCCGATCAAGCTGATCTGGTCGCGCGAGGAGGATATGCTCCACGGCCAGTATCATCCGACAACCCAATGCAAGTTCACCGGCGCGCTGGATGCGCAGGGGCGCGTGACCGGGTTGCACATGCGGATTTCCGGACAGTCGATCCTGGCGGCGGTCCGCCCGGAAGGCATGGCCCAGGGGAAGGATCCCATCATCTTCCAGGGGCTCACCGTCTCCAGCCCGGAAGGGTCGATCGGCTACGGCATCGACAATCTCCTGATCGATCACGCCATGCGCAATCCTGCCGTCCCCCCGGGCTTCTGGCGTGGCGTGAACCTGAACCAGAACGCCTTCTACCTTGAGTGCTTCATCGACGAGCTCGCCCATGCGGCGGGGCAGGACCCGCTGGCGTTCCGCCGGCAGCTGATGGCCGGCCGGCCCAAGCACCTGGCGGTGCTGGATGCGGTGGCCCGCGGCATCGACTGGGACAGGCCGGCGCCCAAGGGCCGCCACCGCGGCCTGGCCCAGATCATGGGATTCGGCAGCTATGTGGCCGCTGCCGCCGAGGTGTCGGTGACCGACGGTCAGCTCAAGATCCACCGCATCGTGGCCGCCACCGATCCCGGCCATGTGGTCAATCCGGAACAGGTGGCGCGGCAGGTGGAGGGCTCGTTCGTCTACGGCCTCTCGGCGGCGCTGCACGGCGAGTGCACGATCAAGGGCGGCCGCGTCGAGCAAGAGAACTTCGACACCTATCGCGTCATGCTGATGGCCGAGATGCCGGCCGTGGAAACGATCCCCATGCCTTCGGGGGGTTTCTGGGGCGGTGTCGGCGAGCCCACCATCGCGGTGGCCGCGCCCGCGGTGCTCAATGCCGTGTTCGCCGCGACGGGCAAGCGCATCCGCCGCCTGCCGCTACGCGATCAGCTCGCGACATGAGGGCAGCCGTGCGGGCCGGCGTCTGCGTCCTGGCCATGGCGGCGACTTCCCCCGCCGTCGCGGCCGCGCCCGCCGGCGCCAGCTCGTGCACCGGCTGCCACGGCGGCGGAGGGGTGGTGGCAGCGCTCGACGGCCGTCCCGCCGCGGAGCTGGTCGCGGCCATGGCCGCGTTCCGCGCGGGGGGGCGGACCGCCACGGTGATGGGCCGCATCGCCAAGGGCTTCAGCGACGCCGAGGCCCGGGCGATCGCCGACTGGTTCGCGGCGCAACCCGGCAGGGCGCGCCGTGCCCAGCCGTAGGCGCGTCCTCGCCGGCTTGGCGGCCGGCGCCGCGACACTGTCCTCGGGACGCGCCGCCGCCCAAGCAGGGGGACGCGTCGTGGTCGTCGGCGGCGGCTTTGCGGGGGCGACCTGCGCCCGCGCGCTCAAGACCGAGGCCCCCCGGCTCACCGTCACCATCGTGGAGCCGAACGCCCGCTTCCTGGCCTGTCCCCTTAGCAACGGGGTGGTCGCGGGTTTGCGGCCGCTGGAGGCTCAGAGCTTCGCGTACGGCGGGATCGAAGGCGCAGGCGTGCGGATTGCGCGCCAGGCCGCGGTGGCTGTCGATCCGACGCGCCGGCGGGTCCGCCTCGCCGACGGATCCGACATCGCCTACGACCGCCTGGTGATCGCCCCCGGCGTCGACCTCGATTTCACGGCCCTGCCCGGATACGACGCAGCCGCGGCCGAGGTCCTGCCACACGCCTGGAAGGCCGGCGAGCAGACCCTGCTGCTGCGCCGGCAGCTGGAGGCCATGGACGACGGCGGCCTCTTCGTCATGGCGATCCCGGCCAATCCCTTCCGTTGCCCGCCCGGACCCTACGAGCGGGCGAGCCTGGTCGCCCACTACCTGAAGACCCGCAAGCCACGCTCCAAGCTGTTGCTGCTCGACGCCAAGGACAACTTCTCGAAGCAGCGGCTGTTCGAGGCGGCCTGGCGGGAGCTCTACCCCGGCATGATCGAGTGGGTCTCCCTCTCGTTCGGCGGACGTGTCACGGCGGTGGACACATCCACCCGGACACTGCGGACGGAGTTCGGGGAGCATCGCGCCGCGGTGGCCAATGTCATCCCGCCGCAGCGCGCCGGGGCCATCGCCCAGGCCGCCGGCGTGGCCGACGCCACCGGCTGGTGTCCGGTCGACCCGGTCACCTTCGAGTCCCCGCTGCAGCCTGGCGTCCACGTGATCGGCGATGCCGCGATCGGAGGCGCCATGCCCAAATCGGCCTTCACCGCCAACGCCCAGGCCAAGGTTTGCGCCAGCGCGATCGTGGCCCTGCTGGCAGGCGCCGCGCCGGCGACCCCGAAGCTCATCAACACCTGCTACAGCCTGGTCGCGCCCGACTACGGGATTTCGATCGCCGGGGTGTACGAACCGCGGGGTGGCCTGCTCGCCGAGGTCCCGGGCTCCGGCGGCGTCAGCCCCCTGGACGCGCCCAGGGAGGTCCGCGCCCTGGAGGCGAGCTACGCGGAGGGCTGGTTCCGGACGATCACCTCCGAGGTGTTCGGATGACGCGGGCGGCCGGCGCCCTGGCGCTCGCCCTGCTGGCCGGCCCGGCCTCGGGCGCCGAGCCGCTGCAGCGCTTCGAGGTGCGCGGCGACGCCATCCCCGCCAGCCTCACCGGCCGGCCGGGCGATCCCGAGCGGGGCCGCGAAATCGTCGGCGATCGGCGGCGCGGGCTCTGCCTGCTGTGCCATACGGGCCCGTTCCCGGACGCGCATCTGCAGGGCGACCTTGCGCCCGATCTGCGCGGCGCCGGCGCACGGCTCACCGAAGGCCAGCTCCGCTTGCGCATCGTCGACATGAAGGCGTTGAATCCCGCGAGCCTGATGCCGGCCTACTATCGGGTCGATGGGCTGCAGCGTGTCGGACCGGCCTGGCGCGGCCGGCCGGTGCTGAGCGCCGAGGAGATCGAGGACGTGGTCGCCTATCTCGTCACCCTGAGGTCCTGAGCGATGGGCCGCCTGTCGCCTGCCGACGGCCGCGTCGACCGCCGCGCCGCGCTCGTCCTCGCGACGGGCGGTGTGGCGGTCATGCTGCTGCCCGGCGCCGCCCTGGCGCGCGAGCCGCTCCACGCGGTGATGCGCCGCTTCGCCGACGGCGCCCGCATCCAGCCTGGGCGCGTGCGCCTGGAGGTTCCGCCGCTGGTCGAGAACGGCAACGCCGTGGGCGTCACGGTCCGGGTCGACAGCCCCATGACGGCGGCCGACCACGTCCGCCGCATCGCCCTTTTCAACGACAAGAACCCCCAGCCGGACATGGCCGTGTTCCACCTGGGTCCCCGGGCAGGACGCGCCCACGTTTCCACCCGCGTCCGCCTGGCCACCAGCCAGGCCATCGCCGCCGTCGCCGAGCTCAGCGACGGAAGCTTCTGGTCGGCGGAAGCCAACGTGATCGTGACCCTCGCCGCCTGCATCGAGGAGCTGTGATGGCCCGCACGCTCGTCAACGTCCCCAAGACCGCGCGGCCGGGTGAGGTGATCGAGATCAAGGCCATGATCGCCCACCCGATGGAGACCGGCTATCGGCAGGACGCCCAGGGGCGGCCGCGACCGCGCCACATCATCCGGCGCTTCGCCTGCGTCTACGACGGCGCCGAGGTCTTCGCGGCCGACTTCTACCCGGCGGTATCGGCGAATCCCTTCGTCGCCTTCACCACCGTGGCGACCCGCAGCGGTGTGCTCACCTTCTCCTGGACCGACGACAAGGGCGTGACCGAAACGGCCACGGCCGAGATCGCCGTGGGCTGATGCGGGCGGGCGCTCCTCTCGTCGTGGGCCTGGCGGCGGTCGGCTTCTGCGGCGCGGTCGCCCTCGCGGCCCAGGAGAGGGCCGACGGGCCGCGGTCCGGCCTCGACTTCATCTCACCGGAGACCCGGGCGATGCAGGCGGACGACACCGCCAACCCCGGAATGCTGTGGGTCGAGGACGGCAAGCGGCTCTGGGCGGCGACCGACGGACCGTCCGGGCAGTCCTGCGCGTCTTGCCACGGCGACGCGGCGAGGAGCATGCGCGGCGTGGCGACGCGATATCCCGCCTTCGATCCGCGCCGGAAGCGGCCGGTGGACCTGCAGGGACGCGTCAACGGCTGCCGGCAGGAGAAGCAGGGCGCCGCGCCGCTGCCGGCCGAGAGCGAGGAGCTTCTGGCCTTGACCGCCTATGTCGCCCACCAGTCCCGCGGCCTGCCGATCGCGCCGCCGGGCGACCCGCGGCTTACGCCGCATATCGAGAACGGACGCCGCCTTTACGAACGGCGCCTCGGGCAGCTCGACCTCTCCTGCGCCGCCTGTCACGACGCGCTGGCCGGGAAGCGCCTCAGCGGCAGCCTTGTCCCGCAGGCGCATCCGACTGCCTATCCGCTATACCGGCTCGAGTGGCAGACCGTGGGCTCGCTGCAGCGGCGCTTCCGCAACTGCATGATCGGCGTGCGGGCGGAGCCGTTCGACTACGGGTCGGCAGAGTTCGTCGATCTCGAACTCTACCTCATGTCCCGGGCTCGCGGCCTCCCGATCGAGACACCGGGCGTTCGGCCCTGACGCACGTACCGGGAAGGCGTTCCCCAGCGCCTGGACCGCGCTCCAAGCGGCGCTCTGCGCCGCCGTGCTTCTCGGCCGCCGCAATGACATTGAACAGAACGACAGACTCCGGACGGCGGCGCTGCAGCTGAGACAAATCTGCCCCCGCTGAAGCGCCAAACGGGCAAACACCCCTGACCGTCCAACCTTCGCCGCGCGCGACAAAAGCGATCCATTGCGATTGACTCGCAAATGCAAATAGAGCACCTGCGAATGGTTCGCAAATAGGGGGTTCTGTTGCGCAGTTCACTGTTCGGGGCGGTCAGCCTGTTCGCCATCGCCCTTCCGGCCGCGGCCCTGGCGGCGGACGGAGCAGCCGTCGCGGACGCGCCGCCCCCGCTGGAGGAGGTGGTCGTCACCGGTGAGAAGGCCGGCCGCAGCCTGCAGGATACGCCCGCCAGCGTCGCCGTGATCACGGCCAGGCGCATCGACGAGGAGAAGATCGTCGGCCTGTTCGACGTTCTCGACCGCACCGCCAACGTTTCGCAGACCTACGGCCCTTCCGGCTTCACGATCCGGGGGATCAACAGCACCGGCGTGTCCGGAGGGGGCTCGGGCGCCCTCGCCACCGTCTACGTCGACGGCCCGCCGCTGCCGGAGCGCCACCTCAACGTCGCGCCCATCGATATGTGGGACGTCGCCCAGGTCGAGGTGTTGCGCGGGCCGCAATCGACGCTGCAGGGCCGCAACGCCCTGGCCGGCGCCATCGTCATCCGCACCCAGGACCCGACCTTCCAGTGGACCGGGCGCGCACGCGTCCAGCTGACCGACGCCGACGAGCGGATCGTCTCGGCGGCTGGCGGCGGGGCCATCATCGCGGATCAGCTCGCCTTCCGCCTGTCGGTGGAGGACCGCAAGTCCGACGGCTTCATCTACAACACCACCCGCCAGGCCGACGAGGCGCCGCTGGACGCCACCACCTTCCGCGGCAAGCTGCTGCTGACGCCCGATGCCATCCCTGGCCTGCGCTCGCGCTTGGTCTGGACCCACGACGAGCGCGACGGCGGCTACATCTTCACCTACGGCCGCACCGACATCCCCGATCCCTATGATCGCCTGTCGAACGGCGACACGCCCAACACCAGCAAGGGCAAGACCGACATCGTCGCGCTGGAGAACGACTACAGGCTCGGCCAGCGCCTGACCCTGACCGCGGTGACGTCGTGGAGCCGCGTGGACACCCAGCGCACCTACGACGGCGACAACGAGCCGGCCAACATCTCGTACGGCTTCCAGGACGAGTACGACCGCACCTTCTCGCAGGAGGTCCGGGTGAACTACGCCGGCGAGCGGCTGAGCGGGCTGGTCGGCGGCTACTACGCCAAGCGCAAGCGCGACTACGCCACCGCCAGCGTCACCAACGTCCCGACCCCGGTCTCCACCTTGGCGGCCGTGCTCCAGGGCGCGCCCTTCGGCCTGCCGGCCGTCACGGCCCAGTCGATCGCGGCGATCTACGCGGGGGCATTGCCCAACATCTCGGTCGACTATGACGCCGCGACCGACGAGACGGTGACCACCTACGCCCTCTTCGCCGACGGCCGGTTCCAGATCACGCCGCAGCTCTCGCTGATGGCCGGCTTCCGCTACGACCGCGAGACCAACGACCAGTTCAACACCCAGACCGCCGCCTTCGCAGGGACCTATCCGAACCCGGCCGCGTTCGGCGCCACCCTTGCCCCCGTTATCGGCGGCCTGAACCAGGTCGTCGGCCTCTTCGTGGCGCAGGCCGGCGGCACGGCTCCGCCCTCCAAGCGGACCTTCAACGCCTTCCTGCCCAAAGTCGGCCTGAAGTACGACTTCAACGGTGACGCCTCGCTGAGCTTCGTCGTCCAGCGCGGGTATCGCTCGGGCGGCTCGAGCGTGAACATCGCCCGCTCGTCGGTCGTGCCATACGACCCCGAGTACACCTGGAACTACGAACTGGCTCTGCGCTCGGAGTGGCTGGACGACACGCTCGTCTTCAACGCCAACGCCTACTACGTGAAGTGGACCGACCAGCAGGTGAACGTGAACCTGGGTCTCAACCTCTACGACTACCAGACCGAGAATGCCGGCCGTTCTCACCTCTATGGGTTCGAGATCGAGAGCCAGTACCGTCCGACGTCGAACTTCGACGCCTACGCCTCGCTGGGCTACAGCCGCACCGAGTTCGACGATTTCGAGATCGACACCGGCTCGGCCACCCTCGATCTGGCCGGCACGGAGTTCGCCTACGCCCCGCACTGGACCTGGGCGGTCGGGGCGAACTATCACTGGGACAACGGCGTCTCGGCCAACGTCAACGCCAACTATCGCGACAACGCCTTCGCCGACACGGGCGCCAACCAGGCGCTCTACGCGATCAAGTCCCGGATCGTCGTGAACGCCAAGCTCGCCTACGCCTATGACGCCTGGGAAGTGGCGGTGTTCGGCCGCAATCTCTTCGACGAAGAGTACTTCCAGTACAACAACGTGTCCGCCGACCGCGCTATCATCGGCGATCCGCGGGTGATTGGCGTCAGCCTGGAGGCGCGGTGGTGACGCTGGCGCAATCCTCCGTAATGGCCGCCGTCCTGGTCGCCGCGGGCCTCGGCGGGGCGCTTCTGCTGCAGCAGGCCTGGAGGCGGCGGGACGCCGTCCGCCCCTGGCTCATCGCCGGCGGCTGGGCCCTGGTCATCGCCGCGATCGTGCTCGCCGGCCCCGCGCTCGGCCCGGCCCTGGGCCCCGCCATCGCCCTGGCCATCATGCCGCTGGCGGCCCTGGGCCTGATCGCCGCGACCGTCCAGATCCGCGACGCCCGACGCAAGCCGCCGCGCGAGCTTGCGCTCGAGCCTTCGGAGCGGGCGTCGAAGGCCTGGCGCGGCTGGCTGCGCGGTTTCCTGGCCGGTCCCATCGGGGGTGTCGCTGCCCTCGGCGTCGGCCTCCTCATCGCCGTCTGGGCGCCCGGCGCGCCGCAGACCCGCATGGTGATCGGCGGCCTGATGGCGCCGTTCCTCTGGGGCGGCGCCATGGCCTGGACCCTCGCCGACGACAAGATCCTGCGCGCCACCGCGGTGCTCGTCGGCGTGGCCGTCGTGACCTTCGGCGCCTCGGCCATGAAAGGCGCCTTATGACCGCCGGCCGCCCCATCTGGCCAAAGATCCCGAGCGGCTTCGTGCGCGCGGTCCTGGCCGGCCACTCGGCGCTGGGCCTGGCCTTCGCGGCCCTCATATATCTCGTCTGCTTCTCGGGCTCCGTCGCGGTCCTCGTCGACGAGTTCCATCGCTGGGAGCGGCCCGACGTGACGCCGGTCGTCTCGCTCACCGGCGCCGAGGTCGCCCGCGCGGCCGACGAGATCGTCGCCGCACACGGCAAGGCCGAGCACCTCTTCATGACCCTGCCTTCGCCGTCCTCGCCGCGCCTGTCGGTCTATGTGGACAAGGAGGAGGGCGAGGACCCGCGGGTGCTCGCCGGCGCCGGCGGTCGCTATCTCGGCGACGCCGGGACCCCGTGGTCCGAGTTCATGTCCCGCCTGCACATCAACCTGCACCTGCCGCAGACCTGGGGGATCTTCGTGGTCGGCCTCACGGGCGTGGCGCTGCTGTCCTCGCTGATCTCGGGGGTCCTCGCCCATCCGCGCATCTTCAAGGACGCGTTCCATCTCCGCTGGGGCGGCTCCAAGCGGCTGCAGGAAGCGGACCTGCACAATCGGATCGGCGTGTGGGGCTTGCCCTTCCACATCATGATCTCGCTCACCGGGGCGTTCCTGGGCTTGACCACCGTCATCGTCGGCGTCCTGGCCCTGATCGTCTTCAAGGGCGACACCGAAAAGGCCTACGCCCTCTTCCTGCCCCCCGAGCCCATCGACGACCCGCGGCCGGCGCCGATGCCCGACATCGCCACGGCCTTCGCGAACCTGGCCCGCGTCGCGCCCGGCGCGACACCCACCTTCGTCGGTCTAGAGCACCCCGGCGAGCAGGGCGCGGCGATCCTGATCGTCGCCAGCCGGCCGCGCGAACTGGCCCGGGGTGAGAACCACACCTTCGACCGCCGCGGCGAGCCGTCGGCGAACCAGGATCCCGCCCGAGGGACGCTCGGCGCGGCCATCCTGCAGATCACCAACCAGCTGCACTTCGGCTGGTTCGGCGGCTGGGCCGTGAAGGTGGCTTACGTGCTCCTGGGCGCCGGCATCACCGTCGTCACCGCTAGCGGCGTCGCCATCTGGCTGGCCCGCCGCCGCGCCAAAGGCCGGCCCGCACCGCGCTGGGAGCGGGTCTGGATCGCGACGGCCTGGAGCCAGCCCATCGCCTACCCGGCCGCCGCCCTCGCCTCGATGCTGGCCGGCGTCTCGCCGCTGGCGGCGTGGGGCGCAGCCACCGGCGCCGCGCTGCTCGCCGCCCTCGCCTTCCCGCCCGAGGCCCTCTCGCGCAACCTCCGCCTCGCGGGCGGCGGCCTCCTGGGTCTGCTGGGTACGGCGCACGTCGCCAACTGGTGGGGACGGATCGCCGACCCGGTCGCCTGGATCGTCGACGCCGCCCTCATCGTCCTGGCGCTGGCCATGCTGGTCTCGGCCTCGAGCGCCCGGCAGCCGCCGGCGGGTGCGGGCGCCTAAGGCGGCGCGACCTGGTGAGGAACGCGACGAGGCGCGGCATCTCAGTGGCGGGGGCCTGCCTGCCGCCGGGAGCGCCATGCATATCATCTGCAATATCGACGGAGCGATCGCCATCAACGGAGCGATCGTGCGGCCCGGGGCGGTGTCCGCGAACGGGGAAGGCCGACGTACGTCGGAGCTCCGCCCGCCGCGGGAAATCTGCTTCGACCTCGCGCCCGCCTTCATCGACTTCCTCCACGCCTGCGCCGCCTGGCCGGTCGCCCTCAGTCTCGTCAGCGAGGAGCCGGAGCACATCGTCCAGGCCCTGCTGGATCGGCACCGCTTCGGCCACCTGCCGGTCTTCGCCCGCCGGCGCGTGGGGTCTACCCTCGAGAGCCCCTTCGGCCGGGGCGACTGCCCCGCCAGGGCCGGCGTCTGCAAATGCGCGATCGCCGGCTTCCGGTCCCAACCGCGCTGGCCTGTGACCGTCTACGTTGGCCACGCGCGTTCCGACGCCTGCGTGGCGCGCCATGCGGACCTCCTCTTCGCCAGCGGCGAGCTGGCGGCGCTGGCCCGCGCGAGCGCCCGGCCCTTCGTGCCTTACGAGACGTTCGATGACGTGCGGCGCGGGCTAGAGCGCCGCGTCGCGCCGATGGCGTCGTCCCGGTGAAATCCTACGCGCCGATGTCCCAGTCCCCGAGCCAGCACTATTTCGATGACGGTCGGGACGAGCTGCCGCATAGACGCGCGAAGATGGAGCCGGAGCAGCCGCATTGCGGGCGCAATTCGATCGGAAACCTGAGCCGCCGGCCCGGGGCGACCCCGGGGGACCCGGCGTCCCTCGCCGTGCTCACCATATCCCGCAGGCCTGACGTGCCCACCGGCGGACTCCTCGCCCTCTTCGCCGAGATGCGCCCCGCGCTGCTCCGCTATCTGGCGTCTCGCGGCGCCGGCGCCGACGAAGCGGAAGACGTCCTGCAGGATGTTCAGGTGAAGCTGCTGGCCGATGCCATCGGGCCGGTGGACCAGCCACGGGCCTACCTCTACCGGATGACAAACAACCACTTCCTCGTGGCGCGCCGCACAGCGGGCCGCCGGGTGCGTCGGGAGGAGGACTGGCTGAGCGCCCAGGGCGCGGACGGCGGCGAGGCCGACCAGAAGCCGTCGGCGGAGACCGAACTCATCGCCCGCCAGCAGTTGGCCATCCTACAGCGGGTGCTGGACGAGTTGCCCGAACGGACGCGGAAGATCTTCCGGCGCTTCCGCATCGACGGCGAGCCGCAACGCTTGATCGCCGATGAGATGGGGATCAGCGTCAGCGCGGTGGAGAAGCATCTCGCCAAGGCCTATCAGGCGATTTCCGACGTGAAGCTGCGGCTGGATGAGGATCGCGCAACCGCGCGGCGTCCAACGGCCGGGATATTCCGCCATGCGCGCTGACGGCGACCGCAACATCGAAGCACGCGCCATCGAGTGGCACGTCCGCCTGCGCGATGGCGACGACGCGACCTGGGAGGCGTTCGCCGAGTGGCTGACGGCGGACGAGCGGCACGCTCAGGCCTACGATGCGATCGAACAGACGGATCTGGCCCTGGAGCCGCTGTTGCCGCACGTCACCATCGCGGAGGCCGCCAACGACGCCGGCGCCTCCCAGGCGCCGCGACGGCCCACCCGGCGCTGGTGGCTGGCGGGCGGCGCGGTAGCGGCGGCGGCCGCCGCGGCCGTCGTCGTGGCGCCCCAGCTGGCGCCCAGCCGCTACGAGGTCGTCACGCCACCGGGCGAGCGGCAGGTGGTCCAACTGGATCCCGGCACGCGGGTGACGCTCAACGGCGGCACGCGCATGACCTTCGACCGACGCAATCCCCGCTTCGCGGCGCTGAGCGGCGGCGAGGCGCTGTTCCATGTCCGGCACGACGCGGCCAAGCCGTTCCGGCTGACGGTGGGCGGCCGGATCGTCGAAGACGCGGGCACGATCTTCAACGTCGTCCACGCGGACGGCGAGGTCCGCGTGGCGGTGGCCGAGGGCAAGGTGATCTACGACGCTGGGCGCAAGGTCGCGCCCCTGGACGCCGGCCAGCAGCTGGCCGAGCGGGACGGCCAGCGGCTCGTGACCGATGTGGCGCCGCAGGTCGTCGGGACCTGGGCGGAGGGGTCGTTGGTGTACGCCGCCGCGCCGCTGACCCAGGTGGCGGCCGACCTGTCGCGGGCGCTCGGCGTGCGGATCGCCGTCGCGCCGGCGATCGCCGGCCGGCCGTTCTCGGGCGCAATCACGCTGAATGGCAACGATCCCAGCCAGTTGAAGCGCCTGGAGCCCGCGCTCAACGTCCGCCTGGCCAAGACAGCCGAGGGCCGCTGGCGGATGGAACCGGTCGAACGTGCCGGCCCGTAGGTGGGCGGTCGCCACGGTCGCCGTCGCGTGTGGCGTTGCGCCGGCGGCCCATGCGGCGGCGTTCCGGATTCCGCCCGGGTCAGTGGGTGAGGTCGTCGCGGCCCTGGGCGTGCAGGCGCGGATCACCATCGCCGTGACCGACGTCGAGCTCGCCTCGCGGCGCTCGCCCGGCGTGCGGGGCGAGATGTCGGTGCGCGAGGCCCTGGCCCAGGCGCTGCAGGGCACCGGCGCAGAAGCCGTCTTCTATGACGCGGCCACCGCGCGGATCGTGCGCAAGCCACCCCCTGCTCCCCCGACCCGCCCGCCGCCGCCCCCGGGCCCGGCCGCGCCGGCGGACCTCGGCGAGATCGTGGTCACGGCCAGCAAGCAGACCATGCTGCTCGACCGCTATCCGGGATCGGCGACGATCATCGATTTCGCGGCCGACCGGTTGGCCCGCGACGCCCGCCAGGGCACCGCGGCGATCACCGAGACCCTCCCGACGCTGAGCGCGACCAACCTCGGGCGCGGGCGGAACAAGCTCTACGTCCGCGGCGTGTCGGACAGCAGCTTTAACGGCCCCAGCCCGGCGACAGTCGGACAGTACCTGGGCGACGTGCGCCTGAACTACAGCGCGCCGGATCCGGACCTGAACCTCTACGACCTCGCCCGCGTCGAGGTGCTGGCGGGGCCGCAAGGGACACTTTACGGCGCAAGCTCCCTGGGCGGCATCGTGCGCCTCGTGCCGAACGCGCCGGAGACCACGGCCATTTCCGCGACCGCCTCGGCCGGCGTGAGCACGACCCATCTCGGGGGGATCGGGCGCGACGCGGCGGCGATGCTCAACCTGCCGCTGGCCGGCGGGCGCTCGGCGGCGCGGCTCGTCATCTATGGGACCCGCGACGCCGGCTACATCGACGACCCGTCACGGGACCTGCGGGACATCAATGCGGGGCGAAGCGTAGGCGGCCGCCTGGCCTGGCGGATCGACGACCTGGACGGCTGGCAGGTCGACGTCGGCGGCGTTCTGCAGAATGTGAGCAGCGACGACGGGCAGTACACCCTGCGCGGCGCCCCGCCGCTGACCCGCGCCAGCACGCTGGCCCAGCCGTTCCGCAGCGAGTACCGGCTGGGACACCTCACCGCCCGGCGGGCGGCCTGGAGCGGCGAACTGTTGAGCACCACGTCGGTGGTGGAGCACGATCTGGCCACCGTCTTCGATGCGACCGGCGCGGACGGCGCGCCGCGCCGGTTCCAGGAGAGTAACGACATCCTGCTCGTGTCGCATGAGACGCGGCTCTCGGGCGGGGATACGCGCACGCCGTGGGTGGCCGGCCTGGCCGGCGTCTACAGCGTCAACCGCCTCACGCGGACGCTCGGGCCGCCGGACGCGCCCGAGCAGATCGCCGGCGTGCTCAATCGACAGATCGAGGTCGCGGTCTTCGGCCAGGTGTCGCGGCGGATCGGATCGCGCCTGACGGCGACGGCGGGGGGGGCGGCTGACCGGCGCCGGGACCACGGGCCGTCTGCTCGACGCCGACGAGGAACTGGAGGACGAGTACAACGGGCAGGTGCGGCTCACCCCCATGGTCGGCGTGAACTGGCGCATCCGCCCCTCCCTGTCGGCGTTCGCGCAGTACCAGCTGGGGTTCCGCGCAGGCGGCTTCGCGGTCGCACCCGCCGGCTCCAGTGACACGGGCGAGGAGTTCAAGGCCGACGACCTGGGCCAGCTTGAAATCGGCCTCCGCTGGCGCAACCCGCAGCGGAGCCGGCTGTCCGGACGCCTCGCGCTGTTCTTCGTCGACTGGGATCACATCCAGGCCGATCTCGTGGACGACTCCGGCCTCCCCTATACCGACAACATCGGCAGCGGCCGGATCTATGGCGCCGATATCGAGGCGACGTGGCGGCCCACGCCGGACCTTCGCCTGGCGGCCTCGGCCTTCCTCAACGACACCTACCTCTTCGATGCGCCGCCGGAGCTGGTGACGACCGGCAAGCATACCCTGCCCAACATCCCGCGCGACGGCGTGCGGGGTGAGGTCGCCTGGCGGCGGGAACTGGGCGGCGGCGCGGTCCTGACGGCCCACGCCAACCTGCGCTACGTCGGCAAGTCGTTCCTGGCGATGGGTTCGAGCTACGACGTCGCGCAAGGCGACTACTTCGTGGGCGGCGCTGGCGCCCGGATCGACTTCGGGCGCTTCGCCGTCTCGCTCGACGTGGCCAACGTCGGCGACGCTCGTGGCAACACCTTCGCGTTCGGCAACCCCTTCGGACTGGCGGATCGAAACCAGGTGACGCCGCTGCGCCCCCGGACGATCCGGTTCGGGCTCGACACGCGGTTCTGACCGCACGCACGACGGAAGACTTTCTGGTGAGGGTCCTGCGGCCCGGTGGTGTCTCAGGGTCGAGGGCGGGGGCGCGCCTCACTACGGAGACCCACCTATGAACCTGCCTTCCGTTGCACGCCGCGGGCGCACACGCGCCGCCGCCTCCGCAGCGCAGGTCTTCATGATGGCGGGGCTGGCGGCGAGCGTCGCCGCATGCCAGTCCACGCCCGCCGCCCATTCGGGCTTCCTGTCCAGCTATGCTGGCCTGAGCGACCAGGAGGGCGCCCGAAAAACCTCCGCGAAGCGGCGCGACGACGCGCTCAGCGGCGCGATCACTCGCGTCTACATCGAACCTTCCGTCCTCCGCCTCCGGGCCGACAGCCCGATCAAGCCGGATCAGCAGGCGATGGTGCAAAGCGAGGTCGACCGCCAGATCTGCTTCGAGCTCAGCAAGCACTTCGACCTTGCCATCGCCCCCGAGCCCGGCGCCGGGCGGATCCGCACCGCGATCGTGGGCATCGATCCCACCAGTCGGGCCGGTTCGGCCGCCACCGCCGCCGCGGACTTCTTCAATCCCATCCCCATGCCATTCGTCAGCATCCGCGCCCCGATGACGACGGGCGGCCTTTCCGCGGAGTCCGAGCTGCTGACGCCGGACGGCCAGCAGGCGGCGGCGCTGACCTGGTCGTACAACGCCGAGGTCATCAGCCGCAGCGACGCCTCGCTCTCGCCGGTCGGGGATGCGCTGCAGATGGCCGAGCCGTTTGGCGACGCGGTCGCCAAGACCTTCGCGGTCAAGGCTGGCGGCGACAAGAAGGCCCAGAAGAAGAAGATCGCCGACCCCGATCCATGCGCCCGCTACGGCCCGCGCCGGAACGTCACACGCTTCGTCGGCAAGATGGCGATGGGCGCCGCGACGGGACTCTACTCCCCGACGATCGCCGGCGCAGGGCGACCCGCCGAAGTTGCGCCAGACGAAACGCATGAAGCGCCAAAGCGCTGAGGCCGCCGGCCGGTGCGATGGCGCCGGCCCCTTCCCGACGTTTCGACGAGCCGCCTTTGCCCTTCGCAAAACCTGCCGCCAGCATCGCGCTGGCGCCTCTTCTGCTGCTGAGCGCCTGCGCGCTCCAGCCGCCCTACAAGCGCCCGCCCCTGGACGTCGCCAACGCATGGGACAACGCCGTCGCGGCGACGCCTGCGATCCCGCTGGACGATCGCTGGTGGACGCAGCTCGGCGATCCCGCGGTCGACCATCTGGTCGCGGCAGGCCTGGCCGACAGCCCCACGCTCGCGGAGGCCGCCGCGCGTGTGGACCAGGCGCGCGCCGCGCGGGTTGTCCAGCACGCCCGGCGCCTTCCCGCCGTGGCCGCGACCGGCAGCGCCCAACGGTCACGCGACGGCGCAGCTCCCGGGCAAGCCGCGGCGGATCAGACGAGCGCCGGGATCGGGGCCAGCCTGTCGTGGGAGCTTGACCCGTGGGGCCGGGTCCGCGAAGGCCGGGCCGCTGCGGAGAGCCGCGTGACGGCGTCCACCGCAGACGCCGAGGCCGTCCGGCTGGCGCTGATCGGCGATATCGCCGACACGACGCTGGCGCTCCGGGCCTGCCACCTCACCCTTGACCTTCGCGACCGGGATATCGCCTCGCGGCGGACCGAACTGCAGGTCACCCGCGCGCGCCTTGCGCTGGGCGGCATCGCGCCGGTCGCGGTCGCCACCGCCGCCAGCAACCTGGCCACTGCACAGACGGACCGGATCGCCCAGGAGGAGGCCTGCCGCCGCCTGGTGGACGCCCTTGTGGCGCTGACCGGGGAGGACGGCGCTGCGATCCGCGCCGCGGCTGCGCAGGGCGCGAGCGCCGGGTCCCTGCCCAGCCCTCCCGCCTTCACGCCGCAGGTCCCCGCCGCTGTGCTGATCCGCCATCCGGCCGTCTTGAGCGCAGAGCGCGAGGCGGCCGCGCGGTGGTCCGAGATCGCCGAAGCGCGCGCCGATCGCCTGCCGCGCATCGATCTGACCGCCGCGTTCAGCCAGCAGTGGATTCGGGCGCTGGGGGCGACCGACGGCTTCCTCACCCGGTCGCTCGGCGCAGGTCTGACCGGCCCCCTGTTCGACGGCGGGGCCGGCGCCGCGAACGTGCGCGGCGCGGACGCACGCTACCGTGAGGCGGTCGCCCGGCTCGACGGCGTGGTCCGCGTCGTGGTCCGCGACATCGAGGACGGGCTGGCGGCCCAGCAATCCGCCGCCGACCGGACCGACACGTCACAGGCCGCGCTGGAGTCGGCGCGCATGACGCTGGACGCCAACTCCGCCCGCTGGCGGGCCGGCGCCATCGCCCAGGTGGAGCTCGAGGAGTCCCGCCGCCAGTTCAACCGCGCCCAGGAGAGCGTCATCGCCGCCACCGCCGACCGGGCGCGCGCCTGGGTGGCGTTGGTCCGGCGCAGCGGCGGCGCCTGGACGGCGCCGCCGAGCTCCCAACACGAAGAGGGCCGCCCATGAGCGAGACCACGGCCATCGCCGAGAACGACCGCGCCCGGACGCTGGACCGCGTCCGCGCGCCGGGCCGGCCGACGCGGCGCGCCTGGATCATCGCCGGCGTCGCGGTGCTCGCGGCCGCCGCCGGCGGCTACCTGCTTGTGCAGGTCGGCGCCAGGCCGCCCGCCGCGACGGCTGAACCCATCCCTGTGCTGACGGTCACGACCGCGACGCCGCAGCGCGTCACGTGGCCGGTGACCCTGGTCGCATCCGGGACGATCGCGCCCTGGCAGGAGGCGAGCGTCGGGGCGCAAATCGGCAGCTACCAGTTGGTCGAAGTCCGGGCGGACGTAGGCGACCACGTGCGCCGGGGCCAGGTTCTGGCGCGTCTCAATCCCGCGTTGCTGCGTGCGGAGGAGGCCCAGCTGCTCGCCCGCCACGACCAGGCCGTCGCCAACCAGCACCGCGCCGCCGGCCTGCAGGCCAACGGCGCGATCAGCGACCAGGAGCTGCTGCAGGCCGCCACGGAGGCCAAGCAGGCGGCCGCCTTGCTGGCCGCCAAGCGGCTGGAGCTTCGTTACACCGAGATCCTGGCGCCCGACGACGGCGTCGTCACGGCGCGCACCGCCACCCTCGGCGCGGTGGCGCCCGAAGGCCAGGAACTGTTCCGGATGATCCGCCGGAACCGGCTGGAGTGGCGCGGCGAAGTCACAGCCGCACAGCTGCGGTCCGTCGCCATCGGTCAGACGATCTCGCTTGCGCTGCCTGACGGGAGCGCCGCCGAGGCCATGGTGCGGCAGACTTCGCCGTCCCTCGACGGCGCGTCACGGCTCGCCCTCGTCTATGCCGACCTGGCTCCCGGCAGCCGGGCGAGAGCCGGCATGTACGCCGAGGGCCGCATTGTCGCCGGAGTCGCGTCCGCGCTGACGATACCGGCCGACTGCGTGGTGCTGCGCGACGGGCGCAGCCACGTCATGGTCCTGGACGACGCCTCGGCGCCGCCCACCGTGCGGCGGCGAGTGGTCACTATCGGCCGCCGCAGCGGCGGGGCTGTCGAGATCCTGAACGGGCTGACGGGCCGCGAACGGCTAGTCCAGCGCGGCGCGGGCTTCCTGGACGATGGCGACGCCGTACGGGTAGCCGGTAGGACGGAGGCCCGCCGATGAACTTCGCCTCCTGGTCCATCCGCAATCCCATCCCCTCGATCCTGCTCTTTGCGCTGCTGACGCTCGCGGGTCTGCGGGCGTTCGGCCTGCTGGCCATCCAGGATCTGCCCGACCTTTCCTTCCCAACGGTTTCGGTGGCCGCGACCCTGCCCGGCGCGACGCCCGCCCAGATGGAGACCGAGATCGCGCGGCCGATCGAGGATGCGCTCGCCACCGTCGACGGGATGCGCCACCTCAGCACCTCGATAACCGACGGGGTCGTGCGGATCGAGGCGGCTTTCGACCTGCAGAAGTCGCTGTCCGACGCGCTGATCCAGACCAAGGACGCCGTGGACGGCGTCCGTTCGGACCTGCCGGCTGACATGCTCCAGCCGACGGTGGAGGCCGCCACCTTCGCCGCCGCGCCAGTGCTGGTCTATGCCGTCGCCTCGTCGCGTCTCAGCGAGACGGAGCTCTCATGGCTGGTCGACGACACCCTCACGAAGGCCGTCCGCTCGGCCCCTGGCGTCGGCCGGGTCGAGCGGGTCGGCGGCGTTCAGCGGGAGGTGCGCGTGACCGTCGACCCAGCGCGTCTCGCGGCCACGGGCGTCACGGCCGGCGACGTCTCCCGCGCCCTACGTGAGGTCCAGCAACAATCGTCCGGCGGCCGCGGGCGACTGGGCGGGGCCGAACAGTCGCTGCGCACGGTCGCGCTCGCCGCTCAGGCGTCCGACCTGGCGGCGCTGCCGATCGTGCTGGCCGGTGGCCGCCAGGTTCGCCTCGACCAGGTGGCGACGGTGCGTGACACGGCCGCGGACCGGACCCAGGCCGCCTTCCTGGACGGCACGGCCGTGATCGGCCTGCGCGTGTTCCGGGCCCGGGGGGCGGACGAGACGAAGGTCGCCGAGGGCGTGAAGGCGGCGCTCGACCAGGTGAAGGCGCGCACGCCTGGCCTGACGCTCACGGAGGTCGGCGGTTCGGTGGACTATACGGTCGAGCAGTACCATGGCTCGATGGACATGCTGTACGAGGGCGCGTTCCTGGCCGTCGTCGTCGTCTGGCTGTTCCTGCGCGACTGGCGCGCGACCGTGATCGTCGCCACGGCCCTGCCGCTGTCGATCCTGCCGACCTTCGCGGCGATGGCGTACTTCGGCTTCACGCTCAACACCCTGACCTTGCTGGCGCTCGCCGTGGTGGTCGGGATCCTGGTCGACGACGCCATCGTCGAGGTGGAGAACATCGAGCGGCACCGGCGGCTGGGAAAGCCTATCCTCGCGGCGACCGAAGAGGCGGTCACCGAGATCGCCAAACCCGTAATCGCCACGACCATGAGCCTGGTGGCGGTGTTCCTGCCGACGGCCATGATGCCGGGCTTCGCCGGCCTGATCTTCAGGCCGCTCGGCTGGACGGCGGTGATCGCGGTGCTGGCCTCGCTGCTCGTCGCGCGCCTGCTGACGCCGATGATGGCCGCTTACTTCCTCAAGGACACGGTCGCGCCCGAGACCGAGAACGAGCGGATGATGGGCCGCTATCTCGGCGCCGTCCGCTGGTGCCTGGAGCATCGCAAGGCGACCATGGCGGCGACAACGACCTTCCTGGTCCTGTCCCTGGCGCTTCTGCCGCTGATTCCCGTCGGCTTCCTGCCGCCCGACGACCGCAGCCTGACGGAAGTCTCGCTCGAACTGCCGCCCGGCGCCGCGCTGGCGACGACGGCGACGATCGCCGAGGAAGCTCGGGTCGCGCTGAAAGCGATTCCCGGCGTCGAGCACATATTCACGGCGGTCGGCCAGGCCGAGGCGGACGGTGACGCCTCGGACGCGGGCGCCGCGCGGACGGCGTCGCTGACGGTGCTGCTGGCTCCCCGCGGTGAGCGGCCGTCGAAGTCGCGGATCGAGGGTCAGGCGCGCGAGGCGCTCAAAGCCGTCCCCGGCGCGCGGTTCGCCATCGGCGACGGCGGGACGACGCGGCTGGAGCTGATCCTGGCAAGTGACGATCCTCTCGCGTTGGACGCGACGGTGCGGCAGCTGGTGCGTGAGTTGCGGAGCGTCGGCAGCCTGTCGAACATCAGTTCGACCGCCAGCCTGGAGCAGCCCGAGATCGTCATCCGGCCCGACCGCCAGCGCGCCGCGGAGCGTGGCGTCACCGCCGAGGCGATCGGCGAGACGGTGCGGATCGCCACCCGCGGCGACTTCGACGCCCAAACCCCGCGCCTCAACCTCGACAGCCGCCAGGTCTTCATCCGCACGCGGATCTCGGACGATGCGCGCGCCGACCTCGACGCCATCGCCAACCTGCGGGTCCCCGGCCGCGACGGCCTCGTACCGCTCGGCGCCGTGGCCGAACTGTCGCTGGCCAGCGGCCCTTCGCAGATCGACCGCTACGACCGCAAGCGCAACATCATGATCACCGCGGACCTCAACGGCATGCCGCTGGGCGCGGCGCTGGCCCGGGTGGACGCCCTGCCCTCCATCCGCGCCCTGCCGGCCAGCGTAGCGCTGGTCCCGGCGGGCGGCGCGGAGATGGGCGAGGAACTCGGCGTGGGGTTCGTCACGGCCCTGATCGCCGGCGTGCTGTGCATCTATTGCGTGCTGGTGCTGCTGTTCGGAGACTTCCTGCAGCCGGTGACGATCCTGTCGGCCATCCGCTCGCGGCCGGCGGCGCCTTCGTGGCGCTGTTGCTGGGCGGCAGCGCGCTCAGCATGCCCGCCATGATCGGCCTCGTCATGCTGATGGGCATCGTCACCAAGAACTCGATCCTGCTGGTCGAGTACGCGATCGTGGGCATGAAGGAGCGCGGGCTGACGCGCCGCGAGGCGCTGCTGGACGCCTGCCGCAAGCGGGCGCGGCCGATCCTCATGACGACGGTCGCCATGGTCGCCGGCATGGCCCCGATCGCGCTCGGCCTCGGCGCCGACGCCAGCTTCCGCCAGCCGATGGCGGTGGCCGTGATCGGCGGGCTGCTGACCTCGACCTTCCTCAGCCTTGTCGTGGTGCCGGTGGTCTTCACACTGGTGGATGACGTCGAACATCGGATCCGCCGCGCGGCGGGCCGTGGCCGGACCGGCCAGGCGGCGGCCTGAGCCGTGCCGCGCCGCATGGACATCTGGCGAGTCGGCGTCGTCGCCGCTCCGATCGGCGAGGTCGCGGCGCCGGGCAGCCTGGCCCGACTGCCGATCCACTGGCTGCCGGTAGAGCCCCCGTTCAGGTTCCTGGCCGACCCGTTTGGGATCCGGCGGGATGGCGGGCTGTTCGTCTTTGCCGAGGCCTACGACTACCGAACCCGCCATGGCGTGATCGACCTCCTGGAGCTGGACGAGGCCTTGCAGGTTGTCACGCGACGGACCGTGCTGCAGGAGCCCTGGCATCTCTCCTATCCATATGTGTTCGAAGCCGAGGGCGCGGTCTGGATGACACCCGAGGCCCACCGCGCCGGCGCCGTCACCTTCTATCGGGCCGAGCGGTTCCCCGACCTCTGGACGCCGGTCCGCCGCTTCGAGCTCGACACGCCCGCTGTCGATCCGACGGCCTTCCGCCATGGCGGCCTGTGGTGGCTGGCCTATACGCCGGCCGGCCCCCAGGCCGCGAAGCAGGGTCGGCTGCACCTTGCCTGGGCCGAGGCGCTGACCGGCCCCTGGCGGCCGCACCCGGGCAATCCCGTCCGCATTTCGCGCGCCAGCAGTCGGCCCGGCGGCACGCCGTTCGAGGTCGACGGCCAGCTGATGCTACCGGTCCAGGACTGTGTCGCGACCTACGGCCACGCGATTCGCCTGCTTCGGATCGACGTCCTGACGCCGGACCGGTTCGAGGCCGACGCCGGCCCGCCGATCATCTCGCCAGGCGTCGCCGCACCCTACCGCGAGGGCCTACATACCCTTTCGGCGTGCGGCGACTTCACGCTGATCGACGTCAAGCGGATCGACCGCTCGCCCGCGGGACTGACGATCGACGTCGGGCGGGCCTCGGCCGCTGGCGGAGATAGGCAGGCGCGCCATCACCGCCGCCCCGGCGCGGGCGAACGCCTCGGGACCATAGCGCTCCAGCGTCCGCTCGCGGGCCGCCCGGCCCATGGCGACCAACTGTTCGGGCCGGGCGAGCAGATCGCGCAATGCAAGCGCCAGGGCGGTCGGGTCGCCGGGCGGGACGACGCGACCGGTGACCCCGTCCACGACGCTGTGCGGCAGCTCGCCCACGCCGGAGACGATCGCCGGCAGGCCGGCCTGCATGGCCTCGTGCGCGGCGACGCAGAGCCCCTCGGATCGCGACGGCTGCACGTACAGATGCAGACCGGCCAGGAAGGCGTCGGGCGGGCTGACGAAGCCGGCCAGCCGGACGTTGTCCAGCCCCGCCGCGGCGATCTGCGCGGCGAGCGCAGATCGCCCGGCGCCGTCGCCGCCGATCAGCACCTCGAAGGGCGTCCGCGCCGCGAGCGCCCGCATCCGGCGGACCGCCTCGATGAGGACATCGTATCCCTTCAACGGATGCAGGCGGCCGAGCGATCCGATGCGGACCACCTCACCCGGCCGCCACGGTTGCGCCGCCGCGGCTGTGGGATTCGCGCCGAAGATCGGCCAGACCATCAGGCGATCCGCCGTCACGCCGAGACGTTCCGCCGTGAGGAGGCCGACGCTCGTGGAATCCGCCACCCACAGCGCCGTGCGCCGCTGCAGTGCGCGCAACAGCATGCGGTTAGCGGGCTTGAGGTAGGCGGCGTGTTGCCAGCTCACGACCGGAACGGCGAGCCACCGGCCCACTTGCTGGCCGATCAGGGTCGCGCGGGTGAGCGAGGTCCAGATGAGGTCCGGCGGATCCGTTTTCAGCCGCCGGCCCAGCCAGTAGCCGGCCGCCAGATGATCCGCCTCCGCCCCTTCGCGCACCTCCACCCGCAGGCCCGCCGCGAGCATTGGGGCGAGCGCCCGTCGATCGCGGGGTGTCAGGGCATACACCGTCACGTCGGCCCCGTGGTCGCGCATGACTCGGGTCACGGCCGGCACCGGAAGGGCTGCGCCGCCGCCTTCGAGTGAGTTGATCACATACGCGACCCGCATCGCGCCCGCCTCGCCCTCAGGCATGGGCCGCCAGCCGCCCGTCGCCAGGAGCCGCCGCGAGCCCCGGCGCGGGCAGGCCCGCGAAGTTCGCGATGGCGCGCGCCGCACGCGCCGACGAGGGCTCGTCGGTCAGCTCGATCCGCTCGGCGAACATCGCCACCTGCCGAGGGCGATAGATCCGCTCGTGGTCGTCCGCCGCCTCGGCCAGGGCCGGTCCGAGCTCGCGAGCGCTGCCGATCACCCGCCCGGCGTGCCAGTGGGCGAAGGAAGGATCGCGCCGCCAAGCCAGCGCCCGCGGGTTGAGGAATACGCAAGGTCGCGGTCGCAGCAGGAACTCGTAGACCTGGCTCGACACGTCGCCCAGATAGACGTCCGCCCGCCGGGTGTAGGCCATGGTCGTCGCCGCGCGGCTACCCAGGTCGATGTGGATGTTGGGCGCGCGCAGATAGCGGTCGTCGATGCGGCCCGGCCGATCGATCCGCAGCTTGTCGATACTGAGGACCAGGGGCCGCTCGAACAGCATGACGTGCGGCGCGAAGATCAGGTGGTGGTCGTCGTGCTCCACGAACCAGTCGAGCACCTGGCGGCCGACCGTGCGCCATGACGACAGGTGCGGCGAGACGTGGGGATTGTAGAGCACCACCGGCCGGCCGTCCTCGACCAGCGGATGGACGCCGCTGCCGATCCCCGCGGCGACGTCGAACTTCGGATAGCCGACGACCGCGATCCGGTCGGGCGGGACGCCGGCCTCGGCGATGAGCCGCTGGCGCAGGGCCGGGCCCGCGCAGAGCACGAAGTCGAACCCGGCGCTGGCGGGATCGAAGCCGATGGCGCGATCGCCGGCCCCGTGGCGGGTGTGGACGATCCGCAGATCCTTCAGCCCGTAGCGCGTCTTGAGGATCAGCGACGTCTTCTCGGCCACCACCAGCAGGTCGAGGCTGCGGAAGAACTCGAGGTTGTCGCGATAAACCAGGAGCTTGGCGGCGGGTATCATCGCTTCGAAGCTCGCCGCCGCCAGGCGGCTCGACAATCGACACAACCCCAGCTCGACCAGGCGGATCCTCGGCCCGATCAGGCCTTCCCCCAGCCTGACCACCTCCGCGGTGAGCCGGGCGTTGGTGGTCGCCACCACGACATCGACGTCCGGCGCGCCCCGCGCGAGCGCCAGGGCGATCGGCAGGCTGTGCGCGACCTGATGGACCTGATCATGGTTGAAGAGGAATCCGACCTGCATGCCGATGAGACACCGGCGCAGCGCCATCTCCTCACGAAAAAGTCGCTCGCCTCAGACGACCGGCAGCATTGACATGCGTATTCATTATAATGATCCTCATGAATATAGAATAGTGGCTGCAAAGCCCGGGGAGGAACGAGCGTGACCCCACGGCGTCTGGAAGGACGGGCCGCGATCGTAACCGGCGCGGCCCGCGGCATCGGATTGGCCACCGCGGAGCGGCTCAGGGCCGAGGGCGCGCGCGTCCTCATGAGCGACATCGATCCGGGCGTGGCCGAGGTCGCCGACCGGCTGGGCCTGTCACACGCCGTGACCGACGTGGGCGACGCGGCGCAGATCGAGGCCCTCTTCGAGGCCTCCGACCGGGAATTGGGGCCGCTCGACATCCTGGTGAACAACGCCGGCGTAATCGGCCGGGCGACCAAGCTCGTCGACCTCGACCCCGCCGAGTTCGAGCGGGTGATGTCGATCAACGTGCGCGCCGGCCTCATCGCCACGCAGGCGGCGGCCCGCCGGATGACGCCCCGCCGCTCGGGCGCCATCGTCAACCTGGCCTCCGTGGCCGCCATCATGGCCGGCGGCGACCAGATCCCCTATGCGGTCTCCAAGGCGGCGGTGAAGCAGCTCACGGCCATGACCGCCCTGTCGCTCGCGCCCTACGGCGTCCGCGTGAACGCCGTGGGCCCCGGCCCGGTGGAGACGCCGATGGTCGCGGCCGTGACGGGCGGCGGCAAGGCGCTGGACGCGGTGCTCTCGCGCATCCCGATGGGCCGCATGGGCCGGCCCGAGGAGATCGCCGCCATCGTCGCGTTCCTGGCCAGTGACGATGCGTCGTACGTGACCGGCCAGACGATCTTCGCCGACGGCGGCCGCCTGGCGCTGGGCTACTTCGCCGAGCCGTTGGCGCCCGCCGGGACGTAGGCACCGCGCGCCAGCGCGCGCTGGCGGTACGGCGCGCGGCCGACACGCCGCGGCGGCAGGATGAAGCGGTCGTCGCGCGCGTGGCCGATGCGCTCCAGGATCCCGCCGGACGTGTTCCGCGCATGGTCGGCCATGCGACGGTAGGCCTCCTGAGCGTCGCCGTTCAGGATCGCCTCGGCGATGCCGTGGTGGTCATGCCGGATCAGCCGCGCGGGCGCGGCGACGTCGGTGGCGGCCCAGTAGAGGTCGGCGACCACATACGACAGCACCTGCGCCACCAGCCCCAGCGCTGGGTTGCCGGCGGCGCGGGCCACGGCGTCGTGGAAATCGATCGCGTGGGTGGGACTCACCGGCTCATCGCTCTCCGCCGCGGCCTCGGCCTCGGCAAGTTCGGCCCGCACGCGCTCGCGGTCGGGATTGGCCGCGGCGGCGGCGGCCAACAGCGGCTCGGTCGCCGCCCAGGCGTCCAGCACCTGGCCGTAGGTGACACCCGCCAGGCCCAGGAAGGCCGCGACCAGGGCCGCCAGGTGCTCTGCGTTCGCAGCCTCGATCACGGCGCCGGCCGAAGGGCCGGGCCGCACGGAGAGCAGGCCGGCCAGCTCCAGCATGCGCAGGGCCTCTCGCAGCGGCGTCGCGCCGGCGCCGTAGCGGCGCATCATGTGGGCCTGCGACGGCAGCCTGTCGCCCGGCCGCAGACCCTCGGCGCCGATGTCGCGCACGATCTCGAAGAGCAGGCCCTGAGCCTTCTTGTCGGCCGCCGTCATTCGAAGCCCCGCGCCCGGCGATCCTGGGCGCGCCCCCCTGTTGCTCGTCGCGAGCGTACGATATTCATGATGATGATCAATACGAACACTTCGGGAGGAATGAATTGCGCTATCGCAAACTGGGCTCCAGCGACCTGATGGCGCCGGAAATCACCCTGGGGACCTGGCTGAGCTATGGCGAGGGCGAGGTTCGCGCGCGCCACATCGCCTGTGTCCGTCGCGCCCTGGACCTGGGGATCAACCTGTTCGACACGGCCAACGTCTATGGCTGGGGCGAGGCCGAGCGGCTGCTGGCCGAGGCGCTGGCGGGCGTGCCGCGCGACCGCTACCTGCTGGCCACCAAGGTCTGGGGACCGATGAACGACACCGACCGCGGCCTCTCGCGCGCCCAGGTGTTCAAGCAGATCGACGGCTCGCTCACCCGGCTGAAAACGGACTACGTCGACCTCTACCAGTGCCATCGCTACGACGAGGACACCCCGCTCGAGGAGACCATGGCGGCGCTGAGCGAGGTGGTCCGCCAGGGCAAGGTCCGCTTCCTGGGCTTCAGCGAGTGGCCGCTGGACAAGGTGCAGGAGGCCGCGGCCATGGCCGGCGTGGAACGGTTCGTGTCCAGCCAGCCGCAGTATTCGATGCTCTGGCGCGAGCCCGAGACGGGGATCTTCCCTCTGGGCGAAAAGCTGGGCCTGGGCCAGCTGGTCTGGGCGCCCCTGGCGCAGGGTGTGCTGGCGGGTCGCTATCCGCCCGGCGCGGCCTTCCCGGAGGGCTGGCGCGCCGAAAGCCCCGCGATGAGCGTCCACCTGCGCCGCTGGTTCAGCGCGCCGGTTCTGGCCGCCGCACAGCAGCTGAAAGCCATCGCCGCGGAGGCCGGCCTGACGCAGGCGCAATTCGCGGTGGCCTGGGCGCTGAAGCATCCGGATGTGACCTCGGCGGTCGTGGGCGCCTCGCGGCCCGAGCAGCTGGACGATACGGCGGCGGCCAGCGGAGCGGTCGTGGATCCGGCCCTTTTCCACGGCGCCGAGGCCCTGATGGACGCGGCCCTGGCGGAAGCCCGGCGGCTGGAGACCGCCGATGCCTGATGACCGCCTCGACATCCTGCTGAGCCGCGCGGAGATCACCGAGGTGGTCGTCCGCTATGCCCGCGCCATCGACCGCCTGGACGAGGCGATGCTGCGCGGCTGCTTCCATCCCGACGCGCGCCACCGGCACGGCGATTTCGAAGGTCTCTCCAGCGACTTCTGCACGCGCGCCCTGGAGATCTGCCGCGCCGTCGTCGCCACTCATCACCAGCTGGGGCCGGTCTCGATCGACCTCGATGGCGACGTGGCCCACGTCGAGACCTACTTCACTTCCCACCACCGCTTCGGCGAGGCGCCGCCGCCCGGCGGGCGCCCGCACGAGGACCGCGTGGCGACCGGCCGCTACGTGGACCGGTTCGAGCAGCGGGACGGAGCGTGGAAGATCGCCGAAAGGATCGGGGTCATGGAGTTCCTCCGCTACGACCCGCCCTCGGACCGGGGCTTCTGGGAGGGCCCGCCGGAGCAGCGCGGGCGGCGCGACCGCGGCGACCCGGTCTATCGCCGCTGAGGCCGTCAGGCCTGCGGTGTCAGCTCGGGGGCGGCGAACTCGGCCTTCAGCACCCGGCGCAGGAGCTTGCCGGTGTCGTTGTAGGGCAGCTCGTCGCGGAAGACCCAGGTCTCGGGAGTCTTGGTCGAGCGCAGGCGAGCCTTCACCCATTCGCCCAGTTGGTCCGCCGAGGGCCGTTCGCCGCGCGGCACGACGAAGGCCGCGACGCGCTCGCCCCACCGCTCGTCCGGGGCGCCCACGACGGCGACGTCGGCCACGGCGGGATGGCCGCGCAACACGTCCTCGATTTCGCCCGGCGAGATGTTCTCGCCGCCGCGCACGATCACGTCGTCGAGCCGTCCTTCCAGGAACAGGTAACCCGCCTCGTCGATCCAGCCCGCGTCCTTGGTGGCGAACCACCCGGAGGCGTCGGTGACGCTGCGACCGAGATACTCGCCAGCCACCTGCTCGCCGCGCACGTGGACCTCACCCGACCGCCCCGGCGGCAGCGGGGCGCCCGCGGGGTCGCGGATCTCGATCTCGACGGTGGGCAGCGGTCGCCCGACCGACCCCAGCCGCTCGCGAACCGCCGGGTCGTCCGAGGCGACGGCTGCGCGGTGGTCCTCCGGCCCCAGCACCGAGATGGTCGAGGAGGTTTCGGTCAGGCCGTAGGCGTTCACGAAGTCCACGTGCGGCAGCAGTTCGAGCGCACGCCGGATCACGTTCACCGGCATCCGGCCCCCGCCGTAGCTGAGCGCCCGCAGGGTCGGCAGCCGCTCGCCCGTCTGCTCCAGCACGTCCAGCACGCGGCCCAGCATCGTCGGCACCAGCATGGCGTGGGTGATGGCCTCGGCCGCGGCCGTCTCGACCCAGGCCTCCGGTGTGAACGCCTCCAGATGCACGATGCGGCGTCCGCCGTAGATGCCGGTCAGGACCGCCGACACGCCGGCGATGTGATAGGGCGGCACGCTGACCAGCGCCGCCTCGCCCTCCTCCGCGCCCAGGAACTCCACGGTGGAGATCACGTACGAGGCCAGGTTGGAGTGACGTAGCACCGCGGCCTTGGGCTCGCCCGTCGTGCCGCTGGTGAAGAGCAGGACGGCGATGTCGCGCTCCGGGGTCTCCAGGGCCGGCGGCGCCGGCGCGGGGCCGCGGCAGGCCGCCTCGAAGGCGCTTCGGGCTACCAGGGCGACCCCGGCGACGCCTGCGACACGCGCCAGCATGTCGTCGTCGACAACCGCCACGGAGGGCGCGGTGCGCGCCAGCAGCCGACGCAGGTCGTCGTCCGGCAGCCGGTAGTTCAGCGGCGCGAAGGGCCGACCCAGAATTCCGGCGGCGAAGACGCTGGTCGGCAGCGCGGGCCCGTTCAGGCCCAGGAAGACGACCGCGCCCTCACCCCGGCCCGCGAGCCAGGCGGCGCCGGCCTGCGCCCAGGCCTGCAGGATCTCGAACGTCACGCCGTCGGCCCGCCGGCCCAGCGCCAGCCGGTGAGGCGCGGCGCCGGCCGCCATTTCCAGCAGGAGTGCAGTGTCCATCAGTCGGAGGCCGGCAGCTTCTTGGAATCCTTGAGCGTCATCGGGCGCCCCTCGAACGCGAGTTCACCCGCGCCGCCCTTGGAGCAGAGAACCTCCAGGCTGCTCTCGGCGTCGTGATATCGCTTGCCGGCCTGCGTCTCGCCCTCCGGCGCGGCGGCGTCGCCGGCGGGCGTTCCGTGTGGAACCACCGCAGCCCCGCCGCAGGCCAGGACGCCCGCCGTGGCTGGCGGACGCACGACGACGATTTCCACGCCGCTGATGGCGCTCTTCCAGCGCGATCCAGGCTTCAGCTCCATCACGCCGGCTCCGCCACGCGGGCCGAGACGCCCAGCTCTCGGGCCGTGGCCTCCAGCTTCGCCACCTTCGCCTCGAGGGGCGCGCCAGGGTCGTTCGACCAGACATCCGGCCCCCAGAGCACCAGGTTGTCGAAACCTTCCCGCACGAACCCCGGGACGGTCTCGGCGAACGGCGCATAGGGCCGCAGATAATAGGTGAAGGGACGATCCTGCGTGCCCTGCGCCTTGCGGGCAGCCTCGATGGTGTCGCGCAGGGTGAGCGCCTCGTCCAACGTCACCTGCGCCGAGTTCAGCCAGGCATCCGCGACGCGGGCCACGCGCCGCAGGGCGGGTCCCGAATTGCCGCCGCAGACCAGCGGCACGGGAGTCGCGTGCGGCGTGATCTGCAGCTCGCCGAACCGGAAGTGCTCGCCCTCGAAGCTGAAGAAGCCGCCGGCCCAGGCGCGCCGCAGGATCTCGATCGCCTCGTCCAGCCGCGCGCCGCGGGTCTCGAAGGGGACGCCGACCGCGTCGAACTCCTCTTTCAGCCATCCGGCGCCCGCGCCCAGCAGGAACCGCCCGCCCGATACATCGTGCGCGGTCGCCGTGGCCCGCGCCAGCAACAGCGGATGCATCATCGGCACGATGCAGATCGCCGTCCCCAGCTTCAGGCGGGAGGTCGCCCCGGCGACGGCGCCGAGCAGGAACCACGGGTCGTGGATCTTCACGTCCTCGCCCAGGATCTTCTTGTCGCGGTCGTCGTTCTTGTCCGCCGGCGTCTCCTTCCGCGAGGGATGGTGGCCAACATAGGTCTTCGGGATGACGTAGTGCTCGCCAAACCAAAGGCTGTCGAAGCCCAGACGCTCAGCGTGGCGCGCCAGGTTCAGCAGATCGGCCGGCTCGTAGTTGTAGGTGGTGATGCCGAAACTGGTCATGTGGCGGGCTTCCATTGCGGCAGGGTGGGACCATCGCCCAGCGTCTCGAACCAGACTTCCATCGGCTGGCCGGCCGTGAGGTCGGGCTCGCCGTCGAGACGTCCGACCAGGCGAACCTCGGGCGCTTCATCCAGCTCGACGACGACCAGGGTGTAGGGCGCCGGATAGTCCGGGTGGATCTGGTGCATCACCGCGGTCCAGGTGTGCAGCTTCCCCGTCCCCCTGGCGTCGCGCCAGGCGGTGTTCCAGCCGCCGCAGTGCGGGCAGTGGTCGGTGGGCGGATGCAGGGCGTGCTGGCAGTCGTCGCAGGCCTTGTAGACCAGACGCCCCTGCGCCGCGGCCTCGAAGAACGCGCCGGTCTCGCGGTCGCTGGCGTAGGGGATGATCGAGGGGGCGCCCATCACGCAGCCCTCCGAAAGACGACGCTTGAACCCACCGGCAACGGGCCGCCGGTGCACATGGCGAGCTCGGCGCCCGGCACCTGCATGTCGGCCTCGCCGCGCAGTTGGCGGACCGCCTGGACGATGTGGTTCATGCCGTGGACGTAGCCTTCCGACAGGTGCCCGCCGCCGGTATTGATCGGCAGACTGCCGCCGAGTTTCAGCGCGCCCGACGCAGCCAGCGGCCCGCCCTCGCCTTTGGCGCAGAAGCCGTAGGCCTCAAGCTGCAGGATCACGCTGATCGTGAAGCAGTCATAGATCTGGGCGCAGTCCATCTCGTGCGGCCCGACCCCCGCGCGGCGCCAAAGCTCGGCGCCCGCCTGGCGGCCGCCCAGTTCGGTGATGTCGTCACGGGTGACGGCCGGGAACATCATGCCCGCCCGGTGGTCGCGTGGTGCGCCGCCCGCCACGGCGCGGATCAGCACCGGCGGCTTGGGCAGGTCCTTGGCGCGCTCGGCCGTCGTGATCACGACAGCGCAAGCGCCGTCGCTCTCCAGGCAGTAGTCGAAGAGCCGCAGCGGCGAGGAAATCATCCGCGAGGCCAGATAGTCGTCCAGGCTCAGCGGACGGCCCGCCATCTGCGCGTGCGGCGTCCTGTTGGCGTGCTCGCGGCAGGTCATGGCCACGGCCGCGAGTTGCTCGGGCGTGGTGCCGTAGTCCAGCATGTGCCGCCGGGCCATCAGCGCAAAGGTCTGCCCCGCCGTCTGCAGGCCGTAGGGCAGGAAGAACTCGTCGTAGCTGCCGAAGCCGCCGACCACTTCCGAGCTCATGCGGCTCGTGCCGGCGCCCAGGCGCGACTCCGAGCGGCCGTTCAGCGACCGGAAGGCCAGGACGGCTTTGGCCTGGCCCGAGAGCACCGCGCCCATGGCCACGCCCATCATCATGCAGGGCGCCACGCCGCCGGGCCCGGTGTCGGCCCAGTAGTGCAGATCCTTCATGCCCAGTGAGGCGGCCAGGCTGTAGGGCCGCACCGTGTCCTGTTCGCAGCGCACGATGCCGTCGATGTCGTCGACGGTCAGGCCGGCGTCCGCGATGGCCTTCAGCGACGCCTCCGTCGCCAGCGACAGCACCCCGCGACCAGAGTCGCGGCTGAACTCGGTCTGGCCGATTCCGACCACCGCGGCCTTGTCCCGACCCGCAAAGCTGAGCTCGTCGTCGATCATTCGGCGGCCTCCCTGGCGAACACCTCGGAATTGTGCTGGCCCAGGTTCGGCGCTGCGGTGCGCGCCACCTCGCCGAAGGACGAGAAGCGATAGATCGCCCCCGGATAGGCCACCTTCCCCAGTCCCTCGTGCTCGACGTCGACGAAGAAGCCGCGCGCCTGCAGATGCTCGTCGTCGAACAGGTCCTCGGGCGCATTCAGCACGCCGATCGGCAAGCCGGCTGCCTGGCCGTCGCGATAGGCCTCGTGACTGTCCTGGACGAGGAAGAAGCACTCGACCAGTTCCTGCACCTCGTGGAAGTGCGCCTGCCGGTAGGCGACGTCGCTGAACTCCGGCTCGGTGAGCTGCACGGCCATGTCCTTCGAGGCCATCCAGTCCACCAGGGCGTTCCACGCCTTGGGCTCGGACAGGATCAGGGCGAAATAGACGTAGCGTCCGTCGGCGCAGCGGAAGAGCGCCGGCTGCGTCGGCGACGGCTGGGCGTGGCGGCAGGTCTGCCGGTGCACATGCACCCGCGGATAGAACCAGTATGGATTCGCCAGCTCGACGTTGACGGCGCAGGCCTCGTGCATCGAGACGTCCAGGAGTTGGCCGCGGCCGGTCTTCTGGCGCTCCAGAAGCGCGAGCATCAGCCCGATCTGCGCGAAACTGGCGGCCGAGTGATAACCCTGGTTGCCGCCGGGCCGGATCGGCGGGATCGAATGGTCGTCGTAGCCGCAGCTGTTCAGCGGCCCGCCCGCCGCCAGCGCGACCAGATCGGACGACTTGTAGTCCACCCAGGGGCCCGTCAGGCCGAACGGTGTCACCGACAGCACGATCAGCTTCGGATGCGCGTCGCTGATGGCCTGCAGGTCCAGTCCCGCCGCCTTCAGCGCGGCTGGCTGCAGCGTCGAGACGAAGACGTCGGCGTCGGCCAGCAGCCGCCACAGCGCCGCCCGACCGTCGGGCGTGGCCAGGTCGGCCGTCACGCTCTTCTTGTTCGAGTTGTAGAACCAGAAGCTCAGGCTGGTGTCCGGCCCGGCCCGGCCCTTGGCGAACGGACCGACGCGGCGGGTCGGCGCCCCTTCCGGCGGCTCAAGCTTGACCACCTCGGCGCCCATCTGGGCCATCAGCAGTCCGGTGAATTCGCCGCCGATGTCGTTGGCGACCTCGACGACTTTCAGACCGGACAGGGGATGCGGCGTCTGGGCCATGATCAGATCGCTCCCTCGGCGGCTAGGTCCTGGTATTCGTCCTCCGAAAGGCCCAGGAGGCCCTTGAAGACGTGGGCGTTGTCCTCGCCAAGCAGCGGCCCCGAGCGCCAATTCTCCTGCACCGTCTGGGAGAACTTGATCGGCGTGCCCTCGAACCGCGCCTCGCCGATCACCGGGTGATCCATTTCGAAGAACAGGCCGCGGCTGGCGATCTGCGGGTCGTGGTCGTTGGTGTCCTCCGCGGACTGCACGGCTCCCGCAGGCACACCGACGGCCTGCAACCGATGCATCAACTCGTGGCGGTCCTGGTTCGCCGTCCAGCCGCCGACCAGCGCGTCCAGCGCGTCCTGGTTGGCGAATCGCGCCGCCTGCGTCGCAAACCGCGCCTCGGCGGCCCAGGCCGGCCCGCCCATCACCGAGACCAGCCCGCGCCATTCGTCGTCGTCGAACACCGCGATGGCGATCCAGCGATCGTCGCCGCGGCATGGATAAACCCCGTGCGGCGCGGCGTCGGGATGCTCGAGCCGGTTGCCCGTCGGAAAGGTCCCATCCCTCGTGGAGCGGCCGTTCACCGACACGTCCAGCAGGATCGGGCCCAGCAGGTTGATGCCGGCCTCCACGGCCGAGACATCGATCTCGGCGCCCTGGCCGGTGTTGTTGCGATGATAGATCGCCGTCAGCAGGGCCGAGGCGTTGAAGAAGGCCGCCTCGTTGTCCATGTACGACAGCCCCCAGCCGGAGGGCTCCTCGCCCGGCAGGCCCGAGACGTACGAGAGTCCGCAGACCGCCTGCACGACGGGGCCGTAGCTCTTGTACTCGGCGTGCGGCCCGCTGTGCCCGAAGCCGCTCATGCGGGCGTAGATCACGTTGGGCGACAGCGCGTTCAGCCGCTCGTAGGTGAGCCCCCAGCGCTCCATCACGCCCGGCGCGAAGTTCTCGGTCACGACGCTGGAGGACGCGATCAGCCGTTCGGCCAGCGCCTTGCCCTTCGGGCTGCGCATATTGATCGTCACGCCCAGCTTGTTGCGGTTGTAGTTGTTGAACAGGCCGCCCTTGTTCGGGTCGGGATTGGCGTCCTCCTCGCCGTAGGTCCGCGCCTCGCCCTTGTAGATCGGCAGGCGCCTCGGCATGTCGAGCCGGTTGCGGTCCTCGATCCGGATCACCTCGGCGCCGAAGTCGGCCAGCAGGCGCGTCGCGCAGGCGCCCACGCCCATCCAACAGAAGTCGGCCACACGGACGCCCGCCAGAGGGCCGCGCCGCACGCCCGGCGTGCGGCTTGCGGCCGAGCCGGCCAACTCGGGACGCACGGTGCTCAGCATGCAAACTCAGCGCCTATCGGCGCGCTCCCTGCCGATCGGTTCTCAAGGCCGATCTGTGATAATCATCATTATGATCTCCTGTTGATGCATGTCAAACGCGATCGCACGCATCCATGTTGATGATCATTATGGACCTTCGGGGGGACGTGATGGCATCGCAGGGTTGCTTTGTGCCGGCGGGACTGCGAGCAAGACGGAATCCGCTGAATATCCGGTCCGCTGCAGGCGGTGGGGGAAGGTCATCGATGAGTTCGCGCCGTAAGGCCGCCGACGTCGCCAACGAGACACCGGATCTGCGCGGCGCGCGGCCGGTGTCGTACGAGCTGACGCGCCGTACGCTGAAAACCTCCGAGGTCGTGGCCCTGGAGATCGTCCGGGACATCGTCGCCAACAAGATGCAGCCCGGCGATCGCCTGCCGCTGGAATCCGAGATGCTGGTCCAGTACCGCGTCAGCCGTTCGTCCCTGCGAGAGGCGCTGCGGCTGCTCGAGGTGCAGGGGCTCATCGGCATCCGGCCCGGCCCGGGCGCCGGCACCGTGGTCGGCCGCGTGCTGCCCGGCAACCTGGCGCGCACGCTCACGCTGCACCTTCACATGCTGGGCGCCAACTACGACGAGCTGCTCGAGGCCTGGGTCGAGTCCGAACCTTTGCTGGCGCGGCTCGCCGCCCTCAATCCCGACCGGGAGAAGGTGAAGGCGGCGCTCAGCCCCTTCCTGGACGAAGGCCACGGCTGGGCGGTTCGCCAGGGCCTGCAGTTCCACGACATCGTCTCGGAGCTGGCCGAGAACCAGGTGCTGTCGCTGGCGCTGCGCTCCATCGGCTTCATCGTCACCGAGCAGGTGCTGACCAGCGCCGAACGGGGCGAGCTCGAACCGCAGATCGTTCACGACCACCGCGAGGTGGCCGAGGCGATCATGGCCGGCGACGGCGACCTCGCCGCCAACCGCATGCGCGAGCACATCCGGCATGCGGTCGAGGACTTCAAGGCGTACTGGCCCATGAAGGTCGGCGAGAAGGTGCAGTGGCGCTGAGCTAGGCCCGCGCCGGTTCGCCCACAGCTGACGCCTCCCCGGCGCCCAGCTCGCGGACGAGGTGCTGGCCCGAGCGGAAGAAGCAGGCGCCGGCGACCATGCACATCCCCATGCTCGAGAGGATGGCGTAGCGCAGCGCGTCGACCCCGAAGCTGGGCTGCAGCGCGTCGCTGATCATCCCGGTCATCAGGGGGCCCAGGCTCAGGCCCAGGACGTTCACGATCAGCACCAGCATGGCCGACGTGAACGCGCGCATCCGAGCCGTCACGAGCATCTGGGCCGTGGCCACGATGGGCGCGAACCAGACGTTCAGCAGGACGGCCTGCAAGACCCCCAGGGCCATGGACGTCGCCGTGTCATCCACCAGGTAGACCCCGATCGACACCGGCAGCAGCAAGGCCGAGCACAGCGCCGGCAACCACATGTACCAGCGCCGGTCGGCGCGCCCAAGCCGGTCGGCCAGCCAGCCGCCGACGAACTGCCCCAGCCCGCCGCCGAGGCCGATGGCCAGCGCCAGGAACAGGGCGACCTGCCCGATCGGCATCTGGTGCACCCGCCCAAAAAACGGCGCGTTCCAGTTGTGGGCGGCGAACACGACGAAGGCGTGCGCCGCGCCGCCGGCGGCCAGGAACCGGAAGGCCCGGCTGCCCCACAGGATGCTCAGCGCTTCGCGGAGCGGCACCTGGACGCGGCCGTCCCCGGGCTCGTCGAAGCGGCCGCGCTCAGGCTCCTTCATCGTCAGAACCAGGGGCGCCAGGGCGACGCCGGCGATCCCGAACAGCAGGAACGCCTCACGCCAGCTCAGCGCCTGGGTGATCCAGCCGCCGGCCGCGAAACCCAGCATGGTGCCGAAGGGATTGGACAGCCCCCAGAGCGCGAGGGCCGTCGCCCGCTGCCGAAGCGGATAGTAGTCGGCGATCATGGAGTGGCTCGCGGGCACGCAGCCGGCCTCGCCGAACGCCACGCCCATGCGCAGCGTCACCAGGGTCGCGAAGTTGTTGGCCAAGCCACAGGCCGCCGTGGCCGCGCTCCAGATGGCGAGCGCCGCGGCGATCAGCTTCTTGCGGTTCCAGACGTCGGCCAAGCGCGCGATCGGCAGGGCCATAGTCGTGTAGAGGATGGCGAACGACAGCCCCGTCAACGCGCCCAACTGCGTGTCGGACAGCCCCAGGTCCGCCTTCAGCGGCTCCTGGAGGATCGAGATGATCGAGCGATCGATGTAGTTGAACAGGGCCACGACGAAGAGCATGGCCAGGCCGTAGCGGCTGGCGAAGACGTCGCGGCGGGGATCGGCCTGGGCCATGGGCTACCTGGAAAGGCCCGGCGCCATGGGGCGCCGGGGCCGAAGCGAGACTATTCGAACCGGTAGGTGAAGGTCATGCCGATCTGGCGCGGTGGATTGATCACGCCGCGGTCGACCTCCAGCGCGGCGTTCTCCTGCGGCGTCAGGAAGTAGAAGCCGTAGTTGGCCGGGGCCGGCATGCTCCAGCGGTTGAGCACGTTGCGCGCCCACACCTGCAGCTTCCAGGAGCCTTCGGCCGGCGTATAGGTGGCCGACAGGTTGATGAAGTCCTTGCGCGCGGTGTGGCGCACGCCGATCGGCTGGGCGCGCAGCGGCGAAACCTGGAACGAGCTCGCCCACTGGTCGTCGGCGTGCAGGTTGAGCGTGCCCATCTCACCGAGGTCCAGCTCGTAGTTGACGTAGATCTTCAGGTCGTTCTTGGGCGTGAACGGCACGGGGTTCCCCGAGCAGTCGACGCCCGTGGCGGTGCAGCCGCGGAACGACGAGTAGGTGGCGTCGGTGTAGGCGTAGTTGATCCCGATCTGCAGGTTCTCGATCGGCGAGGCCACGGTCTCGACCTCGACGCCCTTCACCAGGATGCCGCCGGCGTTGGTGTCGTTGAGCACGCCGTTCACCAGGGTGCGGACCTGCACGTTCTTGGTCTTGGCGCGATAGGCCGCGAGGTTGAACACCAGGCGGTTGTCGAGCAGCCGAAGCTTCGTACCCACCTCGTAGCTGGTGCTGTTTTCGGGCTCCAGCGGGGTCACTGCGGCCAGGGGTGTGGTGCTGGTCAGCGACCAGCCGCCGCCCTTGAAGCCCGTCGACACCGAGCCGTAGATCAACGCGCCGTCCATCGGCGTGAATTCGAGGATCGCGCGCGGCGTGAACTTCTTCCAGGACTTCTCGAACTGGACGTCGAAGGGGGCGCCATAGGCCCAGGTCCGGGCCGTGTGGTTGGTGTAGCCCTTCTTCTTCTCGTAGGTGTACCGGCCGCCGGCGGTGAACGCGAGCTGATCGGTGATGTGGTACTTGAGCTCGGCGTAGGGCGCGATGCTCAGCACGTGGTTGTCGCCCACCACTACGGCGTCCTGCCGCTGGCCGGCGGTGAAGATCGACAGGCGCGACTGCGGGATGGTCCCGTTGAAGCCGAAGGTGATCGCCTTCTTCAGGTTCTCGAAGCTGTAGTAGACGCCCGTGATGTACTCGAGCTTCCGACCCGCCGGCGACGTGAGCCGCAGCTCCTGGCTGAACTGCCATTCGTTGCTGCGGTTGATGCTGGGCCGGTTCAGGGCCAGCGGGCTGGAGTCCCCGTCGTCCTCGTAGAGCGAGTCCAGGGTGCGGTAGCTGGTCAGCGACGTAATCGTGCCGATCGGCTGCTCCCAGTCGGCGCGCAATTGGGTGGCGACGATATCGCGCCGCGTCTGGCCATCTACGTCGTGGGAGATCTCCCACGGCTTCTGGACACCGCCCAGACTGTTCACCAGCGAGCCCTGCCCGAAAGACTGGTATCCCGAGGCGTACATGTTCTCGTGGTTGAACTGCACCAGCGCGGTGAGCCGCAAGTCCTCGTTCACCTGCCACAGCAGCGTCGAGCGGATCGCGTAGCTCTGCTGGTCGCTCACGTTGTGACCGGTGGTCCGGTTGAACATGTAGCCGTCGTTGTTCTTGACGCTGTAGGCCAGCCGCGCGGCGACGCTCTCGCTGATCGGCAGGTTCACGAAGCCCTGGGTTTCGAAGCCCGACTGGTCGTGCCGGCCATAGGTGCTGAGCGTGGCGTTGACCTCGCCGTAGGCGCCGTCGCCCAGCGTCGGCTTGTTGCTGGTGATCTGCAGCGCGCCCCCGACCACGTTACGGCCGAAGGTGGTGCCCTGTGGCCCGCGCAGGATGGCGATCTGCTGGACGTCGAAGAAGTCCGCGTCGAACGAAGCCAGCGTGCCGTAGTAAATGTCGTCCGCGAAGATCGCGACCGGCAGTTCCAGGTGCGGGGAGTCGTTGGTCGTGGTCTGGCCGCGCACCTGCAGGTTGGCGGTGCTCTGGCCCTTGGTGGAGACGAACGTCGCGCCGGGCACCATGGCCGGTATGTCGACGAAGTTGGTGACCCGCTCGGTCTTGGCCTGCTCGCCCGTGATGGCGGTCACCGCGATCGGCACCTTGCTGAGTCGCTCCTCGCGACGAGTGGCGGTGACGATCACCTCGCTGACCTGCGCGTTGTCGGCCGCCGGCGCGGTGTCCGCGGCCTGGGCCGGCGCGGCGAGGAACGCCGTTCCGGCAAGCAGCGCCGCCGCAGCGGCGTACTGCATGAGCTTCGGCTTCCGAGACGCTGTGCGCATCGACATCGATCTTCCTCCCCCTCTGGCCGACCGGGCGATCGGCGTTTTGTTCAGGGAAGGCGCACGTCAGCAGGCCGCGCTCGCCTCTTCGGCAAACCGGCGTCTGGCCCCGACTCGTACGTGGAGGGCCCCGACGTCTCTTCCCTGTCCGGCCGGTTGATCCGACCAATTAGGGATGATCATGATGATGATCATCCGAATGTCAATCATGCAGCGTGGATCGCAAGGCGTATTCCGCCGTCGAAACCTCCTCAGGTCAGGAGTTCGCCACCTTGAGTAGCTGCTTGCCCACGTTGCGACCTTCGAACAGGCGCATCAGGGCGGCGGGCGCGTTTTCGAAGCCGTCCACGATGTCGGGACGCGCGACGATACGCCCGCTGCGCAGCCATTCCGTCAGCCGCGCGTCGGCCTCCGGATAGTCGCGCTCGTACTGGGGCATCAGGAAACCCTGGATCGTCGCGCCCGTGAAGACGACGTTGAAGTAGTTGCGAGGGCCTTCGGGCATCTGCGGGCTGCGCGGGTCGAAGTTGTAGCGTGAGATGCCGCCGCAGATGACCACGCGGGCCCGCAGCGCAAGCCGCGCCAGCACGTCGTTCAGCAACTCGCCGCCGATATTGTCGAAGAAGATGTCCACGCCGGCGGGCGCAAGCTCGCGCAGGCGGGGCTTCACCTTTTCGCTCTTGTAGTCGATGGCCGCGTCGAACCCGAGCTCGCCGGTCAGCCAGGCGCACTTCTGGGGCCCGCCGGCGATGCCGATCACACGGCACCCCGCGATCTTGCCCAGCTGTCCCACCAGAGAGCCCGTGGCGCCCGCCGCGCCCGAGATCACCAGCGTGTCCCCGGCCACCGGCCGGCCCACCTTCATCAGCGCCAGGTACGCCGTGCGCCCAGTGCCGCCGAGGACACTCAGCACCGCCTCGTCCGACACGCCGTGCGGCGCCTTGTCGAGCCGGCTCGCCGGCACGGTGGCCAGTTCCTGCCATCCCAGGTGGCCGTAGACGGTGTCACCGGGGGCATAGTCCGGATGGGCCGACTCGACCACGACGCCGACGCCCGAGCCGGGCATCACACCGCCGATCTCCACCGGATCCATGTAGCTGGCGGCGTTCTCCATCCAGCTCTTCTGCGCCGGATCGAAACCCAGGCACCGGGTCCGGACAAGCACCTCGCCAGCGCGGGGCGCCACGACCGGAACCCGGGCGAGTTGGAAATCGCCGTCGACCAGCGGACGCCCGACGGGACGGGCGGCCACCTGCCATTGGCGTTGGACCTGAGCGCTCATGGCTTTTCCCTTTTTGTGGATCAGGCCGCGCCCGCCTCGCGGGCGTAGCGCCAGGCGGCTTCGGCGAGCGGGCGCACCCGGGCCTCCTGCTCTGCGGCGGTCGCCGAGGCGGCGTTGCCCTGACGCGCACGGCCGACGATGCCCTGCACGATCGCGGCGACCCGGAACAGGTTGTAGGCCTTGTAGAAGCCCAGGTTCTCCAGCGGCGGCCGACCGGTCCGCTCGCAGTAGCGCGCGACATAGGTCTCCAAGCCGGGAATCCCCAGGGCGGCCAAGTCCAGGCCGCGCAGGCTGCCCCGCGTATCGCCGTCGTCCGGCCGATACCATTCCATCGCGTGATAGGTGAGGTCGCCCAGCGGGTCGCCGGTGGTCGACAGCTCCCAGTCCAGCGCCGCCACGACCCGCGGCTCGGTCGGGTGGACCAGCAGGTTGTGGAACGAGTAATCGCCGTGGATCAGTCGCGTCTCGCCGGCCGCCGGCGCGGCCTTGGGCAGCCATTCGATCAGCCGGTCCATCTCGGGCACGTCGGCGGTCTTCGAGACCTCGTACTGTTGGCTCCAGCGCCCGATCTGGCGCTCGAAATAGTTGCCGGCGCGCCCGAAGTCCTCGAGGCCCGCGGCGACGTGGTCGATCGTGTGCAGCCGCGCCAGCACCTCGTTGGCCGAGTCGTAGACGGCCGCCCGATCGGCCGGCGTCAGGTCGGGCATCGAATTGATGAGGAACACCCGGCCGGGCACGTGGCGCATCACGTAGAAGGCGGTGCCCAGGACCTCGGCATCTTCGCAGAGCGCCAGCGGCTCGGGCACGGGGAAGCCGCGCTCGAACAGCGCCTTCATCACCCGAAATTCACGGTCGACGGCGTGCGCCGATTTCAGCAGCACTCCTGGCGGCTTGCGGCGCAGCACGTATTTCGCGCCCGGCGTGGTCAGTAGGTAGGTCGGGTTCGACTGGCCGCCTTCGAACTGCCGCACCTCCAGCGGCCCGCCATAGCCCGGGACAACATCGCCCAGGAAGGCGGCCAGGCGCGCCTCGTCGATCCGGTGGGCCTCCTTCACCGGCACGGTCTGGCCCAGGTACTTTCGCGCGGGCTGACTCATGGCACGCAGCCGTCCAGCCGGATGATCGTGCCGGTGGTGAAGCTGGACCGGTCGCTGGCCAGATAGAGCGCCGTCGTCGCGATCTCCTCCGGCCGCCCGATCCGCTTGACCGCCGCGGGCGAGGTCCTGTCGGCTTCTTCGCGCCAGCTCTTGGCGATGTCGGTCCAGAAGGGCCCGCACATGATGGCGTTGACCCGCACCTTGGGGCCGAACTCCATGGCGTGAGCCTGGGTCATGATGTTCAGCGCCGCCTTGGCGCCGGCATAGACCGGATAGGTCGCGCTGGGATGGACCGCCGCGGTGCTGCTGACATTGATGATCGCGCCCGAACCGGCCTGGACCATGCGGTCGCCGATCAGGGCGGAGAGCCGGAACGGCCCCTTGAAGTTCACCCCGACCGTCTTGTCGAACAGCTCTTCGCTGACGTCGGAAGACTTGGGCGCGGTGGGCGCGATGCCGGCGTTGTTCACCAGCACGTCCACGCGTCCGAAGGCGTCGTAGGCCGCCTCGACCAGTTCCGGGATCGCGTCCCACTGGCCCACGTGCGCCGCGACCGCCAGCGCGCGGCGGCCCATGGCGCGGACCTCGTCGGCCACCGCCTGGCAGGGCTCAAGCTTGCGGCTGGCGACGATCACGTCCGCGCCGCACGCGGCGAACGCCTTGACCATCTCGTAGCCCAGCCCCCGGCTGCCGCCCGTGACCAGGACGACCTTGCCGGTCATGTCGAAGTAGTCGTTCATCCGGGCCTCCCGCCTCGAAAAAGAGAGCCGGCCGGGCCTGCGCCCAGCCGGCAGGCTTGGGTGATCGGGAGGTTAGTCCAGGTGGTAGATGCGCGCGGCGTTGCCGTGGACGATCTTCTGAACGGTCGCCCGGTCGACGTCCTTGAACGCCAACTCGATGTAATCGGCCGGCGCGATGGCCGATGTGCAGGGTCCCGGGCTCATGCTGGTCGGATGCGGGAAGTCCGTCTCGTAGAGGATGTTGTCGGCGCCCAGCAGATCGATGGTCGGCTTCAGCGTGCCCACTTCGAACCAGAACGAGCCGTAGATCTGGCGCTTGAAGAACTCGCTGGGCTTCAGCTTGTACTCTGGGTTCTCCTTGTGCGCCCCGCAGTTCAGCCACTGGTAGTCCAGGCTGGCCAGCAGGTACGGAATCCAGCCCACCCCGCTCTCGACCACCACGAAGTTGAGGTTCGGGAAGCGATGGCAGACGCCGCCGCAGGTGAGCTGCGAAATGGTCTGCGCCAGGTCCAGCGAGAACAGCGCCCCCATGGAGGCGAACGCCGCGTGCGGCTTCACCGAGGGGTGCATCATGTCGAAGTACCACATGTCCCCGGCGCCCACGTGGAAATTGATGGGCATGCCGAGCTCCTGGGCGGCGGCCCAAAGGCGGTCCCAATGCGGGTCGGTCAGCTTGGGCAGGCCGAAGGTCTCGGGCTCGGCGCAGAAGATCACGCCCTTGTGGCCCATCTGCGCACAGCGCTGCATCTCGGGGATCGTCTGGTCGAGGTTCCAGAACGGCAGCGCGCATTGAGCGATCAGGCGCTTGGGATCGGCGCTGGCCCACTCCGTGACCCAGTCGTTGTACGCCTTCACGCACAGCAGCATCAGCTCCTGGTCGCCCAGGCCCAGGAACTTGCCGGCGCCGAAGCCCGCGACGTTCGGATAGAGGATCTGGGCGTAGATGCCGTACTCGTCCATGCGCTTCAGGCGCGCGGTGTTCTGATAGAGCGCCGGGTCGACCTGCTCGAGCTTCTGGGGCCGCTTCGGCGGATACTCGTGCCAGCCGGCCATCGCCGCACCCGCGGCCGCCCCGGTGCGCTCACCGTTAAAGAACCAGGCGTCCTCGTTCATGTTGGGATCCCAGCGCACCTGCGGGACCTGATCGGCATATTTCTTCGGCGTCCGCGTGGTCCACAGATCGTACGGCTCGATCACGTGGGTGTCGGTGTCGATGACTTTGAATTCCTTGACGATCGCGTTCACGTCGCTTCCTCCGGCCGCCCTGGTCGGGCGCTCTTGTGCATGTTCGGTGAAATCATGATGATGATTATCATGATAGTCAAATGGTTTCAGCCCAGGATGATCCGCGCCAGGATGTTGTGCTGGATCTCGGACGAGCCGCCGTAGATCGTCGCCGCGCGGCTGTTCAGGTACTTGGCCGTGGGCGTGAGCGCATAGCCGGGGCCGACGGGCGGGGTGTTGGTCCCCATTCCCAGCGCAGCGCGCTGGTCGGCGCCGGCATAGACGCCCAGAGAGCCCATGGTGAGCTCGGTGATGCGCTGCAGCAGCGTGCTGACCGTCAGCTTCAGGCGCGAGGCCGTGGCGTCGCCCACCGGGCGGCCGGCCATCAGCGTCGCCGCCGTCTCCCGCTCGGCGAAGTCCAGCGCCTGGAGTTCGACGTCGAGTTCGCTCCAGCGCTGGCGGAAGGCGGGATCGTCGCCCCACCATCCCTCGGCCTCGGCGATCCGGCGCGCCGCGCGCAGCTGATCCCACAGGCGGCTGGCCGCCGCCCCGCCGCCGCGTTCGAACTCCAGCAGCGCCTTGGCGACCGCCCAGCCCTGGTTCTCCGCGCCCACGCGATTCGCCACGGGTATGCGGACGCCGTCGAAGAAGACCTGGTTCACCTCGTGCTCGCCCGAGATCGAGATGATCGGCTGCACCGTGATCCCGGGCGCGTCCATGGGCGTGAGCAGGAAGCTGATCCCCGCCTGCGGCTTGCCCTCCGTCGAGGTCCGCACGAGCAGGAACATCCAGTTGGCGTGGTGGGCGTGGGTCGTCCACAGCTTCGAGCCCGTGACCACATAGTCCTCGCCCTCGCGGACGGCGCGGATCTGCAGCGAGGCCAGGTCCGACCCGGACTGCGGCTCGGAATAGCCCTGGCACCAATAGTGCTCGCCCGAGAGCATCCGGGGCAGGAAGAAGGCCTTCTGCTCGGGCGTGCCGTAGCGCATCAGGACGGGACCGCACATCTGCAGGCCCATCGCCGGCAGCACCGGCGCGTTCGCCTTGGCGCACTCATCCGCGAAGATGAACTTCTGCATCGGGCTCCAGCCCGGCCCACCGTGCTCGACGGGCCACGACGGCGCCACCCAGCCTTTCTCGTAAAGCACGCGATGCCAGCGCCTGCAGAGCTCGCCGTCCGAGAAGACGCCGGCCTGCCGCGCCTGGGCTTCGCGGATGTCGGCCGTCAAAGCTTTCTCGAGGAAGCCCCGCACCTCGTCGCGGAAGGCGGCGAGGTCGGAATCGAGCGTTCCGGCCATGACGCTACTCGGCGGCCTGGCGCGCGGGCGCAGGGGCGGCGTATTTGCCGAGCTCCATTCGCGCGATGGTGCGGGCATGCACCTCGTCCGGCCCGTCCGTCAGGCGGTGGATCCGGTTGTTGGCATACAGTTCGGCCAGGCCGAAATCGGCGGTCACCCCGGCCCCGCCGTGGGCCTGGATCGCGTCGTCGATGACCTTGCAGGCGATGCGGGGCGCGGCGACCTTGATCATGGCGATCTCGCCGCGGGCGCTCTTGTTGCCCGCCACGTCCATCATATAGGCCGCCTTCAGGCAGAGCAGCCGGCACATCTCGATGTCGATGCGGGCCTCGGCGATCCGCTGCTCCCACACGGAGTGTTCGGCGATCGCCTTGCCGAAGGCGACGCGGCTCAGCAGGCGGCGGCACATCTTCTCCAGCGCCACCTCGCAGGCGCCGATGATGCGCATGCAATGATGGATCCGGCCGGGTCCGAGGCGGCCCTGGGCGATCTCGAACCCCCGGCCCTCGCCCAGCAGCATGTTCTCGACCGGCACCCGCACGTTCTCGAGCAGCACCTGCGCGTGGCCGCCGTGCGCCTCGTGCTCGTAGCCGAACACGGGCAGCATGCGCTCGATGGTGATCCCGGGTGTGTCCGGCGAGACCAGGATCATGGATTGCTGGTTGTAGGTGCGGGCGCCCGGATCGGTCTTGCCCATCAGGATGTAGACGTCGCAGCGCGGATGGCCCGCGCCCGACGAGAACCATTTGCGGCCGTTGATCACATAGTGGTCGCCGTCACGCTCGATACGGGTCTCGATGTTCGAGGCGTCGGACGAAGCCACCGCGGGCTCGGTCATCAGGAAGGCCGAGCGGGTCTCGCCGTTCATCAGCGGCCGCAACCACCGCTCCTTCTGCGCCAGCGTGCCGTAGCGCATCAGCACTTCCATGTTGCCCGTGTCGGGCGCCGAGCAGTTGAAGACCTCGGAGGCGAAGCCGACGCGGCCCATGATCTCGGCAAGGGCGGCGTACTGCAGGTTGGTGCACTGCAGCCCCTCGAACTCGAAGGTGTCGTCCACATGCTGCTGGCCGCTGTGCGGCGGCATGAACATGTTCCAGAGCCCCTCCGCGCGGGCCTTGGCCTTCAGCTCGTCGACGACGGGCACGGCCTTCCAGCGGTCCCCCTCGTGTTCCTGCCGGTGGTAGGTCTCCACGTTCGGATAGACGTGCTCGTCCATGAACCGCTGCACGCGGTCGATCAGGGCTTTCGTCTTCTCGTCGTGCTCGAAGATCACGGCGGCCTCCCTCGGGCTCTCGTTTCTGTTGTTTCAGGCTTCCAGGATCACGACGCCGGACAGGCCGGGCGCGCCATAGACCTGGCTGTATCCAAGGCGCGCGCCCTCGACCTGGCGGCCGTCGGCCCGGCCGCGCAGCTGCTGGACGTTCTCGTAGACCTGACGCAGGCCGGAGGCGCCGATCGGCTCGCCACAGGCCAGGCAGCCGCCGTCGGTATTGACCGGCAGCTTGCCGCCGAGGCGCGTGGCGCCCTCTTCCAGCAGCCGCTCCTGTTCGCCGTCGGCGCAGAATCCGTTCTCGGCCATGTGCATGATCTCCGCGCCGCTCTCGGTGTCCTGCAGCTGGGCGACGTCGATGTCGGAGGGGCCCACGCCGGCCATCTCGAAGCAGGCCTTCGACGCCAGTTGGGTCGGCGACGGCCCACGCTCGACGTCCAGCGAGGGCGAGAACACCTCGAACGAGCCGTTCACCCGCGTACGCACCGCTGCGCCCCGCAGCTTAGGGCCCGTGAGCCCCAGCTCGCGCATCTTCCGGTCGGACGCCAGGATCAGCGCCGCGCCGCCCTCAGCCGGCGAGCAGAACATGTACTGGGTGAGCGGATCCGAGATCATCCGCGAGTTCATGATGGCGTTCAGACCCATGGGCTCGCGCCGCCAGGCATGCGGAGTCTTCGCGCCATTTTCGAAGGCCTTCTCGGCGACCCGGCCCAGCGTCGTGGCGCTGATGCCGTGCAGGCTCATGTAGCGGTTGATCTTGTTGGCGAAGAACTGGGTGGTCAGCATGAGCCCGGTCTCGCCGTACCACTCGGGCAGGCCCCAGTCGGACGGCAGCGGGTTGAACGCCCCCCGCGGGTGCTTGTCGAAGCCCACCACGACGCCTAGGTCGAACTCGCCCGACTTGATCGCCCAGTACCCCGAGAGCAGCGCCGAGCCGCCGGCCGCACAGCCGTTCTTGACGTTGATGAACTGGATCCCGGTCAGGCCCAGCCGCGGCAGCACGGCGTCGGCGTTGCCGGCGGCGTCCGAGCCGCCGAAGCCGAACTGGATGTCACTCCAATCGATCCCGGCGTCGGCCAGCGCCTCGCGCACCGCGAAAACGCCCTGGTCCAGGCCGGTCTTGTCGTCATGGCGGCCGAACGGGTGAATGCCCGCGCCCACGATATGCACATCGGTCATGGCAGCCTCCTCAGGCGACGGGTTCAAAGGCGTAGGTGAGGACGTCTCCGTCCGCGCGGCGGAACGGGATGAGCTTGAGACGCATCGGCTGGCCCACCCTCAGGCCGGCAAAGTCCCGCGTGTCGAGGCGGCTCTCGACGATCACCTCGCCGGGCAGCTCCACATAGCCCAGCGCGTAGGGGGCGAAGCTCTTGTCATCCTCGTCGCCTGCGTACGGCGGCGACTTGGGCCGGAAGCGCTGAATCGTGAACGACCAGAGCGTGCCTTCCGGCGACAGGCGGACAGGCTCGAAATTCGCCGCCTCGGGACCGGTGGGCAGCGGAAAGACCATCCGGCCGTCGGACTTGCGGCGGCCGCCGATCAGGCGCGGGCCCCCTTCGACGACCTCGAAGACGCCGTCCGCGATGGGCGCAGTCGCCATCGGCCTTCCTCCCCACAACATCATTTTGCAGCATATTGATCATGATGATTATGAGAGTCTATAGTCATCGCACAGAACCACGACAGGAGGCGCCCCTACGGAAAGCCTCCTGCAGGCGCCACCGGCGCCGCTAAGGGAGGCGCGTGTGACCACCTTCGCGATCATCGGCGGGACCGGTGCGCTCGGCGCAGCTCTCGCCGGCCGTCTGGCGACCGCCGGCCACGAGGTCTGGATCGGCTCCCGCGACCCCGAGCGCGCCCAGGCGGCGGCGCGCGACCTGGCGGGCGACGTCTTTGGCGCCGGGCTCGCCGAGGCGGCCGCCAACGGCGAGATCGTGTTCCTGGCGGTGCCCTACGCCGCCCACGCCGACACGCTCCAGCAGATCCGCGACGCCGTTCAGGGAAAGATCGTCGTCGACACCACCGTCCCGCTCCGGCCGCCGAAGGTGGGCACGGTCCAGCTGCCCGCCGCCGGCTGCGCTGCAGTCGAGGCCGCCCACGCGCTGGGCGATGGCGTCCGCCTCGTCTCGGCCCTGCAGACCATCGGCGCCGAGAAGCTGGCCGCCGGCGGCCCCATCGAGGCCGACGTGCTCGTGGCGGGCGACGACGCCGAGGCGGTCGAGCTCGTGCGAGGCGTGCTCTCCGAGCTGAAGCTGCGCAGCTGGCACGTGGGGCCGCTCGCCAATTCCGCCGCGGCCGAGGCCATGACCTCGCTGCTGATCCAGCTCAACCGCCGCTACAAGCTGGTGCAGGCGGGCGTGCGCATCACCGGCAGGCCCAAGGACAGCCCGGTGGCGGCGACCTTGTCGGTGCGGTCCGTGCCTGGCCTGCCGCTCTTCCAGCCGGGCGACGATCTCGCCGCGGCGATTGTCCAGGGCGTGACGGCGTCCGGCGAGGCGCTCCAGGACGGCGACGTCGTGGTGGTGGCGCAGAAGGCGGTTTCGAAGGTGGAAGGCCGCGCGCGGCGGCTGGCGGACGTGGCGCCTGGTCCCGAGGCGCACGAGGCGGCCACGCGCGCCGGCAAGGACCCCGCCGTCGTCGCGCTCATCGCCGCCGAGTCGCAGGAGCTGATGCGTGTGGCGCCCGGCGTGATCATCGCGCGCCATCGCACCGGCCACGTCCTGGCCAACGCCGGCATCGACGCCTCGAACCTCGCGTGCGGCGGCGCGGAGTCCGTGCTGCTGTGGCCGCAGGACCCGGACGCCAGCGCCCGCCGGCTGCGCGACGCCCTCCAGTCGGCCCTCGGCGTGCGGCTGGCGGTGATCGTCTCCGACAGCCTGGGCCGCGCCTGGCGGATGGGCACGACGGGCGCTGCGATCGGCAGTGCGGGGCTGAAGCCCTTGCGCGATCGCCGCGGCGAGGCCGACCTCTACGGCCGCGCGCTGCAGGCCACGGTGATCGGCGTGGCCGATGAGATCGCCGCCGCCGCGTCCCTGGTGATGGGCGAGGCCGCCGAAGGCACCCCGGTCGCGATCGTGCGAGGCGCGACCTACGACCCGGACGATGAGGCGGGCATCGGCGAACTGCTGCGCCCCTTGCAGATGGACCTCTTCAGATGAGCGGACACGTCATCGCCCTCTGTGGCGGCGTCGGCGGCGCCAAGCTGGCGTTCGGCCTGACCCGCATCCTGCGGCCCGATGAGCTGACCATCGTGGTCAATACGGGCGACGACTTCGTCCACCTGGGCCTGCATGTCTCGCCCGACATCGACACGGTCATCTATACCCTTGCCGGGCTGGCCGACCGCGAACGCGGCTGGGGCCTGGCCGGCGAGACGTGGCAGTTCATGGACCAGCTGAAGCGCCTGGGTGGCGAAGGCTGGTTCAACCTCGGCGACCGCGACCTCGCGATGCATGTGGAGCGCACCCGGCGGCTCTCGGCCGGCGAGACGCTGTCCGCCGCCACCCGGGCCCTGGCGAACGCGCTGAGCGTGCGCCACGCCATCGTTCCGATGTCGGACGATCCGGTGCGTACGGTCGTACAGACCGACGAGGGCGAACTGGCCTTCCAGCGCTACTTCGTGGGCCGGCAATGCCAGCCGGTGGTGACGGGCGTCCGCTTCGACGGCGCGGCGGCGTCCAGGCCCGCGCCCGGGCTCGCCGCCGCACTGGCGCGACGAGACGTGGACGCGGTGATCGTCTGCCCCTCGAACCCCTACCTCAGCATCGACCCGATCCTGTCGATTCCCGGCGTCCGCGACGGCCTGACGAACCTGCAGGCGCCCATCGTGGCGGTGTCGCCGATCGTCGGCGGCCGCGCGCTCAAGGGACCCGCCGCGAAACTGATGCATGAGCTGGGCGTCGTGCCCGGGCCCATGGCCATCGTCGACCACTACCGCGGACTGCTGGCGGGGCTGGTCGTCGACGAGGAGGACCGGGCCGAAGGCGAAGCCCTGGACACGCTCGGCCTCCCCACCCTGGCGACGGCGTCCGTGATGAACTCGGACGCCGACCGCGTGCGGCTGGCGGTCGAAACTCTCGCCTTCACGCGCAGCCTTCCCCACCGCTTTCAGCGGAGAGCTTCATGAACGCCGATGTCCTCATCGCGGCGCGGGGCGGACAGGCGGCGAAGTCGCGCCTCGCCGGGCGCCTGGATCACGACCAGCGGGACGCGCTGGTCGAAGCGATGCTTGCCGACATGCTGGCGGCGCTGGCCGCCTGTCCGGCCGTGCTGCGCACGCACGTGACCACGCCGACGCCGGCGCTGGCGCGGCTGGCGGCCAGATCCGGCGCCGTGGTGTACCTCGAGCGTGAGGACGGCGATCTCAACGGGGCGTTCGAACGGGCGCGGCGGCGTATCGCGGCCGTCGATCCGGACACCACCCTCGTCCTGTTGCCCGGCGACCTGCCGCGGCTCGAGGCCGACGACGTCGAACAGTGCCTTGAAGGCGTCGCGCCCGACCGCCTCGTGCTCGCGCCGGCCAGCGCCGATGGAGGCACCGGCGCGCTGGCGCTGGCGGCTGGGATACGCCTGCCCCTGGCGTTCGGCCCGGGCAGTTTCGGAAAGCACCTGGCGGCGGCCCGTACCCTGGGGCTGACGACCCGGGTCGTGCAGGCGCCCGGGCTCGGCCTGGACCTGGACCGCCCCAGCGACCTCGACACGTTCCTCGCTTTGACCGGCCGCAGCCGCACGGCCGATCTGCTGCGCGGCTGGAGGGCGGCGGCATGAGCAACCCTGGCCTCCGCCGACACCTGCTGGACGCACCGCTCGACCACCTCGCGGCCGAGGCGCGGGCCGTCCGCGACGCCCGGGGGCCCGAGCGCATCACCTATTCACGCAAGGTGTTTCTGCCGCTCACTCAGCTGTGCCGCGACGTCTGCCACTACTGCACCTTCGCCAAGGCGCCCCGGGGCCTGGCGTCGGCCTACATGTCGCCGGACGAGGTGCTGGAGGTTGTCCGCGCCGGCGCGGGCGCCGGCTGCAAGGAGGCGTTGTTCACGCTGGGCGACAAGCCCGAGCTGCGCTACGCCGCGGCCCGCGAAGCCTTGGATCGCCTGGGCTTCGCCACCACCGTCGACTACCTCGCGCACGTGGCCGGCCGGGTGCTGACCGAGACCGGCCTCATCCCGCATATCAACGCCGGCGTGTTGACGACCGCCGACTACGCGCGCCTGCGCCGGGTCTCCGGTTCCATGGGCCTGATGCTCGAGAGCGCCTCCGAGCGGCTCTGCCGGCGCGGCGGACCTCACTTCGGATCGCCCGACAAGGCGCCGGCGGCGCGACTGGCGAGCATCGCCGCCGCCGGCGAGGCTGCTATCCCGTTCACCAGCGGATTGCTCATCGGCATCGGCGAGACCCGTGACGAGCGGATCGACGCGCTCCTGGCGCTGCGCGACCTGCACCGGACGCACGGCCACCTGCAGGAGGTGATCGTCCAGAATTTCCGCGCCAAGCCCCGCACGCGCATGGCCGGTGCGCCGGAACCCTCCGAAGAGGAGCTGCTGTGGACGGTGGCCGCGGCAAGGCTGGTGCTGGACCGGGAGGTGAGCGTGCAATCGCCGCCCAACCTGAACCCCGGCCGCACCCGCGCCCTGATCGACGCCGGCCTCGACGACTTCGGCGGCATCTCGCCGGTCACCATCGATCACGTGAACCCTGAAGCGCCCTGGCCGGAAATCGAGACCCTGTCCGCGGAGTGCGCAGCAGCCGGACGGCCGCTCGTGGAACGCCTGACGGCGCATCCAGCCTTCGTTCAGGAGGCGGCGCGCTGGCTGGACGCCGGGGTCGCCAAGGCGGTGCGAAAGCTGGCCGACGCCGAGGGCCTGGCGCGCGACGGCGCCTGGAGCCCCGGCGTGGCGGGCGCCGCGCCGGGCTCGCCGGAACGCCCCCTGGGCGCGGCGCCGACGCTCGCTCCCCACCTGGGCCTCGACGATGTCCTGAGCCGCGCCGCGGCAGGCCGGACGCTGGCCGAAGCCGATATCGTGCGCCTCTTCGCCACCCGCGGGGCGGCGGCGGAGGCCGTGGTCGCCTGCGCCGACGAGCTACGCCGGAAGGTCAATGGCGAGACCGTGACCTACGTCGTCAACCGCAACATCAACTACACCAACATCTGCACCTACAGCTGCTCGTTCTGCGCCTTCTCCAAGAGCTCCAGCAAGGCGGGCCTGCGCGAGCCGGGCTACGACCTGCCGCTGGTCGAGATCGCCGATCGCGTGCGAGAGGCCTGGTCCCGCGGCGCCACCGAGGTCTGCCTGCAGGGCGGCATCCACCCCCGCTACACCGGCGAGACCTACGTCGCGATCCTGCAGGCGGTGAAAGCGGCTGAGCCCGCAATGCACGTGCATGCGTTCTCGGCCCTGGAGGTGAGCCAAGGCGCAGCCACCCTTGGCGTGCCCGTGGCCGACTATCTCGCCCGTCTCCGCGACGAGGGCCTGGGCTCGCTGCCCGGCACCGCCGCCGAGATCCTCGACGACGAGGTCCGCGCGCAGATCTGTCCCGACAAACTCACCGCCGCCGGCTGGCTCGACGTCGTCCGCGCGGCCCACGGCGTGGGGCTGAGGACCACCGCCACCATCATGTTCGGCCACCTGGACCGGACCGAGCACTGGGCGCGGCACCTGCTGGCCATCCGGAACCTCCAGCTCGACACGGGCGGGTTCACCGAGTTCGTGCCCCTGCCCTTCGTGCACATGGCCTCACCCGTGTACCTGCGCGGCCGGGCGCGGCGGGGGCCTACCTGGCGGGAGAGCGTGCTCATGCATGCCGTGGCCCGTATCGCCCTGCACGGCGCCATCCGCTCGATCCAGGCTTCCTGGGTGAAGCTGGGCCTGGACGGCGCGTCGGCCTGCCTGAACGCCGGGGTCAACGACCTGGGCGGCGTGCTGATGAACGAGTCCATCAGCCGCGCGGCCGGCGCCGCCCACGGCCAGGAGCTGACCGTCGCCGATCTGCAGCGCGCGGGGGCCTCGGCGGGCCGCCCGGTGGCCCAGCGGACCACGCTCTACGGCCAGCCCGCCC
>NZ_LSJI01000172.1 GCF_001557235.1 Phenylobacterium sp. CCH9-H3
GCGTTTCGGTCGCCGCCTCCTGCGTTTCCGGCCCCTGCTCGGCGGGCCGCGTATCCAGGTCGGGCGCGTTCGAGACGATGGTCACCGGCACCACGGCGCCCACCTTCAGGTCGCGGCTGCCCCACGACATCATGAAGGCCGCCGCCACGGCCACGTGCAGGGCGATGGAGCCCAGAGCCGCCGGAGAGACCTCGATGCGCCTGGCGCGGGCCGCGGTCACGAGGCGGCCTCCTCCTGCTCCGTGGCGCCCGACGACGGCCCGCCGGTCTCGGTGATCAGGTTGATCGAGCTGAAGCCCGAGGTGGACAGCGAAGCCATCACCCGCGCCACGATCTCATAGCTGGCCTTGCCGTCGGCCCGCACATAGATCGGCCGGGTGACGTCGGACGCCATCTCCTTCAGCCGCGGCGACAGGTTGGCGAACGGAACCTCGTTCTCGCCGATGTAGAGCTGGCCGTCCGAGCGGATCGAGATGGTGATCGGGTCGGGCACGTCCTGCATGGCCCCGGCCTCGGTCTTGGGCAGCTCCACGGGCACGCCGGCCGTCAGCAGCGGGGCCGAGATCATGAACACGATCAGCAGCACCAGCATCACGTCCACCAGCGGCGTGACGTTGATCTCGCTGAGCGCGCCCCGGCGACCGCGGCCGTAGCGCCGGCGCCGCTTGGCGCCGCCCGCCGCGAAGGCGTCGTTGGCCGACAGCGCCATGGCTCAGCCCCCCGCCAGGCGGCGCTGGATGGCCGTGGAGAGGTCGTCGGCGAACCCCTCCAGCCGCGCGGCGTACTTGCCGGCCGCCGTCGAGAAGCTGTTGTAGAAGATGTAGGCCGGGATCGCGGCCACCAGGCCGATGGCGGTGGCGAACAGGGCCTCGGCGATGGACGGCGCCACGATGGCCAGCGAGGTGTTCTTCTGGATCGCGATCGCCTGGAACGCCCGCATGATCCCCCACACCGTGCCGAACAGCCCCACGAACGGCGAGGCCGTGGCCACGATGGCCAGCGCGCCCAGGCCGTTCTCCACGCGGGCGCTCTCCCGGGCGATGACGGCGTCGAGATGGCGGTCGATGCGCTGGATCAGGAAGGCCACCTGTCCCTCGCTGGGCGGGCCCTTGGTCCGCGCCTCGCGCCATTCCTTCAGCGCCCCCTGCAGCATGCGGGGCAGGGCGTGGGTGGGCTGGGCGCCGGCCGCGGCGGCCACATCCTCGAGGCTCTGGCCCGAGGCGACCTGGTCCTCGAACCGGTCGGCCTCGCGGTTCAGCGCCGCGAACCGGACCAGCTTGTCCAGGATGATCGTCCACGACCACAGGGAGGCCAGGGCCAGGCCGATCATCACCAGCTTCACGACCCAGTCGGCGCGCAGGAAGATCGTAACAAGGTCGAAGCTCTCGGGCGTGACGGCGGCGGCCGGGTCCATCGTGTCTCCTCGTCGTGTCCGGTCGTGGTTGGCTTTGGTCGGTGGCGATCTTATGGCGCGAAGTAGGGACGCAGCCGGTCCACCATTCCCGGCGGGGGGCGCCGCGCGCGCCCGGCCAGGTCGATGCACACCGCCTGGACCTGGGCCTCGGCGATCAACTCCTCGCCCCGGGTGATGCGCTGGCTGACGAACAGGCGGGGCCCCTTCACGCTGTCATAGGTCGTGCGGACCAGCAGCGCATCGTCCACCCGGGCGGCGCGCTTATAGTCCAGCTCGATCCGAATGATCGTGAAGGCGGTCGGTTCCGGCAGCTCGAGCAGCGCCGTGTGGCTGATCCCCACGAGCCGGAAGAAATCGCTCCGCCCCCGCTCGAAATAGCGCAGGTAGTTGGCGTGGTAGACCACTCCCGTGAAGTCGGTGTCCTCGTAATAGATCCGCACCGGCAGCTGGTGCTCCCGGCCGTCGAGCCAGCCGGCGGAGGGTTCGGCGCTCATTCGAACAGGTCCGGCGTCTGCGGCTGGCCGACGCCCTTGGGCGCCGTCAGGCCCAGGTGGGCATAGGCCTTGGCGCAGGCCATGCGGCCGCGGGGCGTGCGCTGGATGAAGCCCTGCTGCAGCAGGAAGGGCTCGATCACGTCCTCCACGGCGTCGCGGGCCTCGGCGATGGCGTAGGCCAGGGTCTCAACGCCGGCCGGCCCGCCGGCGTAGTTCTCGATCAGGGCGCGCAGGTAGCGGCGGTCCAGGGCGTCCAGGCCCATCTCGTCTACGTCCAGCCGCGCCAGGGCCGAGGCGGCGGCCTTGCGGTCGATCACCGCCGCGCCGTCGGCGGCCGCGAAGTCGCGCACGCGGCGCAGCAGCCGGCCCGCCACCCGGGGCGTGCCCCGGGCGCGGGCGGCGATCTCCATGGCCCCGTCGGGCGACAGCTGGGTCCCCATCTTGGCGGCCGCGCCCAGCAGCACCTTCTGCAGCTCCTCGTGGGTGTAGAACTCCAGCCGGATCGGGATCCCGAACCGGTCGCGCAAGGGTGTGGCCAGGAGGCCCGCCCGCGTCGTCGCCGCCACCAGGGTGAAGGGCGCCAGGTCGATGCGGATCGACCGCGCCGATGGCCCTTCGCCGATCATCAGGTCCAGCACATGGTCCTCCATGGCCGGATAGAGGATCTCCTCGACGTTGGCGGCCAGGCGGTGGATCTCGTCGATGAACAGGACGTCGCGCGGTTCCAGGTTGGTCAGGATCGCGGCCAAATCCCCGGCCTTGGCGAGCACCGGCCCGGACGTGGCGCGGAAGTTCACCCCCAGCTCCCGGGCGACGATCTGGGCGAGGGTGGTCTTGCCCAGGCCCGGCGGGCCGAACAGCAGCACGTGGTCCAGCGCCTCGGCCCGGTTCTTGGCCGCGTCGATGAAGACGCTGAGGTTGCCCTTGGCCTGTTCCTGCCCGACGAACTCGCCGAGCGTCTGCGGCCGCAGGGCCTTGTCCGTTGGCTCGAACGCCTGCGGTTCGCCGGAGACGATGCGGGTCACCGCCCCAGCTCCTGCAGCGCGGCCTTGATGAGCGCGGGCGGCTCGACGTCCTCGCCCAGGCGGATCGCGGCGGCCTCGACCACGCGGCGGGCGGCGGGCTCGGCCACGCCCAGGCCCATCAGCGCGGCTACAGCCTCGCCCGACGCGGAGGGTTTCACCGGCTGGCTCGGCAGGGCCTGGGCGTGGAAGGCCGCGACCGGTCCGTCCGTGATCGGCTTGCCCTTCAGCTCGGTGACGATGCGCAGCGCCAGCTTGGGCCCGACGCCGTTCGCCCGCGCCACGGCGGCCTTGTCGTCCCGCGCCACGGCCCCCGCCAGTTCGCTCGGCGGCAGCACGTCCAGCACCGCCAGGGCCGCCTTCGGCCCCACGCCCTGGATCGTGCGCAACAGCACGAACGCCTGCCGGTCCTCCCGAGCGAGAAAGCCGTAGAGCGTCAGGCCGGTCTGCTCCCCCCAGTGGCTCTCCACGTGCAGCAGGGTCTCGGCCCCGATCTCGGGCAGGCGCGACAGGGTCCGCGCGCCGCAGCGCACGACATAGCCCACGCCCATCACGTCGATGAGCGCCTCTTCCTCGCCGACCTCGGCCACGGCGCCGCGCAGTCGGCCGATCATGTGCGAATCGGGTTCGGCATGTGTTCCGCAGGAGTACCGCAGCGCGGACTCCGGGGGAACAACGGGAAGGGGCCTTAGGGACCCTCTTCGGCGCTTGCGCCGGACCTCCCGCGGGGGTGCGGCAGTTCCAGCTGCTCCAGGGCGTGCAGCAGGTCGGTGAACACCGGCATGGTGCTCTTCAGCTGCCCGAGGTTGTTGCGCGAGATGATCTCCAGCAGGCGGGCGCCCTCGTCGGTGAGCGTCAGGGCCACGCGCCGCCGGTCGTCCGGCGCCGGCGCCCGGCTGAGCAGGCCCCGCTCCACCAGCCGGTCCACCAGTCCGAGGGCGCTGTGGTTCTTGATCAGCAGCGACGCCGCCAGCCCGCCGACGCTGAGGGCGCCCGGCCCCGGATGGGCGCGCACGGCCAGCAGCGCCTGATGCTGCTGCGGCGTCAGCCCGACCGCGCGGGCCTCGGCCTGGCTGAACGCGAGGAACCGGCGCAGGGCCTGGCGAAAGGCGCCGAGGGCCTGATAGTCCGCGCCGGTCAGCTTGCGCCGGGTGGGGCGGCGCGCGGGGGACTCGGACGGGTTCGACGCCATCGGGGTGATCTCGGGTACGCGGCCCCGGACGCTCGGGGCCTGATTCGCACGCCTGGAGGATCGGAGAAATCCAGCCGGCGGACCAGGGGTCCGGGGGGCACGGCGCCGCCGGCACGTCCTGCCGGCGGCGCCGCCCGCGGTGGCCGACCGCGGGGCCCCGACCGGCGCGGCTGCAAGGTGACCCCAATGCTGCAACCCGCCAGTGTCCTGTCGCACCAGCCCCCGGTGCGGCGATGTCGCGCGGCGCCGGAGCCGGGGGGGCAAGAAACCGGCGCCGCGCGGGGGATCGCTGCGGACCCAAGGCACGACTACCCCATGCCCGAAAAGATCGTAAGACGATGTATCATAACAACCCTGTGAACCCGGACCTCGCCGGCAACGGCTAAGCTGCGGCGATGACGCCGCCCAAGACCCGCCCATCGCCGACGCTTCGAACCGCAGCCGTCCGCGGGTCGCTCCTCGTCGCCGGCGCCCTCGCCGCCGCCTGGCTCGGGGCGGCTGCGGCCCGGTCGCTCGCGCTGGACGCGGACGACTTCGCGCCCCTCGGCGCGTCGCGGCTCTATGTGTCGGGCGAGCGGAACTAGGCGCCGATCGTCGGAATACCGTTTGAAATCAAACCTCCCGCAGGCGTGATTTGAACGCCTATATATGTCCTAATACGATGTAATCGCCGGACCGCCTGGCGTCGGCGCCATGCCGCGGCCGCGGCCGAGGAAGCGGTTGGGCCCACGCGCCCGCCGCCCTCACGAGCCCAATTCGAGGAGACCCAAGATGAACGGCAAGACCGGACGATCCGCTTTCGAGACGGCCGCGAGGCGCGCCTCTTGAGCCGCCTGATCGTCGTCTCCAATCGGGTCAGCCCGCCGCAGGACGCCGGCGTCGCCTCGGCCGGCGGCCTGGCCATGGCGCTGTCGGCCGCCCTCCGCGACGGCCGCGGCGTCTGGTTCGGCTGGAGCGGGAACACCGTCGAGTCCTACACCGGCCAGCTCACCGTCCAGCGGGTGGGCGACGTCACCGTGGCCCTGGTCGACCTCGAGGGCCAGGACGTGGACGAGTACTACAACGGCTACGCCAACCGCACGCTCTGGCCGCTGTTCCACTACCGCACCGACCTGGCGGAGTACGAGCGCAGCTACCACGAGGGCTATCAGCGGGTGAACGAGCGGTTCGCGCGCGCCCTGGCGCCCCTGCTGTCGCCGGACGACATCATCTGGGTGCAGGACTACCACCTCATCCCGCTGGCGCAGCAGCTGCGCAAGCTGGGCGTGCGCAACCGGATCGGCTTCTTCCTGCACATCCCCTGGCCGTCCCGCCGCCTGTTCCTGACCCTGCCGGGCGGGCGCGACCTGGTCAGCAGCCTGTTCGACTACGACCTGGTCGGCTTCCAGGCCCAGGACCACCGCGAGGCGTTCAGCGACTACATCGTCCACGAGGCCGGCGGCGCCGCGGCGGGCGAGGACCAGCTGCGCGCGTTCGGCAAGACCCTGCGCATCGGCGTCTTCCCCATCGGCATCGACGCCGAGGCCTTCGTCGAGGCGGCCCGGCTGCCTCCGGGCGAGGCCCAGTTCGCGCGCATGGAAAAGAGCAAGGCCGGGCGCAAGATGCTGCTGGGCATCGACCGGCTGGACTATTCCAAGGGGCTGGAGGACCGCTTCCAGGCCTACGAGCGGTTCCTGGGCGAGCACCCGGAACACCACGATCAGCTCTTCTACCTGCAGATCGCCACCGCCAGCCGCGAGGAGGTGGGGACCTACCAGGACCTGCGCGCCCGCCTCGACGCCATCTCCGGCCGGATCAACGGCGCCTACGCCGACCTCGACTGGACGCCGCTGCGCTACGTCAGCCGCTCCTACCGCCGCGACGAGCTGGCGGGGGTCTACCGCGCCGCCGACGTGGCGCTCGTCACGCCCCTGCGCGACGGGATGAACCTGGTGGCCAAGGAGTTCGTGGCGGCCCAGGACGCGTCCGATCCCGGCGTCCTGGTCCTCTCCCGCTTCGCCGGCGCCGCCGACCAGCTCAAGGACGCCCTGATCGTCAATCCCTTCAGCCGCGAGGAGATCGGCGACGCCATCCGCGAGGCCATCGCCATGCCCCTGGCCGAGCGCCGCCGCCGCTGGGAGGCGATGATGTCCATCGTCATGACCGCCGACGTCGGCGCCTGGCGCGACGACTTCGTGGCCACCCTGGCCCGGGCCGCTCCGGCGGTGGCGCAGGAGCCGGAACTGCGGGTGGTCTAGGCGGTCAGGAAGATCGGCCCGCCCACCACATCGAAGCCGCCGGCTTCGCGGCGGCGGATGGCGGTGATCTGCATCACCGGCGCCGCGCCCTCGACCTTGCCGAGCCGGCTGCCCTGCGGCGGCGACAGGCGGGGGCGGTGCTCGCGGGGGACCGCCTGCAGCGCCCGGGCCACCTGCGGGCCCTCGGCGCGGAAGGGCAAGGGCTCGGGCAGGCTGGCCACCGGCCGCGCGAACAGCCCCACCATCCAGACCCGGTCCCGGGCGCGCACCACGCCATAGGCGGCGTGGGTGTGGCTGGGCCGCAGGAGGTTGCGCCAGTGGCCCGGGCTCCTCCGCCACCGCATCACCAGGTCCGCCGCGGCGACCGGCGGCCCCGACCCGCGGTGATAGGCGATGTTCTCCGACGGCGATCCGATGGTCGTGCGGCCCAGCAGCCAGAAGCGGTGGCTGGGATCGAACCCCTCGGGCGACAGGTGCTCCACATAGCCCCGCGCGGCCAGGTCGCCCGCATGGGCGCGCGCCGCCGCGGCTAGCTCCTCGTGCCAGGCCACAGCCCCGGCGCCCGCCGCCGCCCGCGCCGCATTGGTGGCGCTCAGCGCCGCCCGACCCGCCGCCGCGTCGAACCGATGCCCGCCCGCGTCGCCGGACCGGGCCTGCAGCCGCGCCTCATAGGCGCTCCAGGCCTCCGCGTCCGAGGCGGGCGGCGCCGCGTCGGTGATCGCCTCGGCCAGCGCCGGCCCGGCGGCCAGCGCCAGCCCGGCCCCCAGCACGGCGCGCCGGCCAAGCCTCACGAGGCGGGCATGCCGGCGATCCACTGGCGGATCAGGGCCAGCCCCTCCTCATGCGTCAGCGAACGGCCCAGCTCCGGCATCATCACCCCCGGCTCGGTGGAAGCCATGCGATAGGCCAGGATCGAGGCCTCCGGATGCCCCGGCTCCACGCTGACCCGAAGGCCGCCGGATCCCCGCCCCGCCGCCACCGGCGCCTTGCCCACGCCCAGGGCCGGGGCCCGCGTCTCCTCCAGGTTCAGGAACAGGCCCGAGTTCGAGGCCACCGCCCGCGGGTTGTGGCAATGGGCGCAGTTGGCGTCGAGGTAGGCCCGCGCCCGCGCCGCTGTCGGCTCGGCCGGATCGTCCCACCGCGCGGTCCTGGGCGCGTCCTGCGGCTTCGGCGCGCCCGAGAGCAGGCCCCGCCGGCTCCAGTGCGCCAGCTGGTTCTCCGCCCCGCCGGCGTAGGCAAAGGTCCCGTTCAGGTTCCGCGCCTTGGGCCCCACCGGCAGCAGCGTCTTGTCCAGCTGGTGGCACTCCTTGCACTGGTTCTGGTTCGGCACCGCATAGTCCACCTGCCGCGCCTGGCCGCGCGCGTCCACGAAGCTCACGTCCAGCCGCGCGCCCGCCCGCTTCAGCACCGCCTCGGTCTGCTCGGCGTTCCACACATAGGCCAGCGCCACCCACCCCTCGCGCTTGTGGATCAACAGGCGGGTTTCCAGATACCGCACCTTTTCGTCCGGCCGGCGCAGGTCGGCCGGATAGGCGAAGGTCTTCACCAGCGCCGTCCCCACCGGAAACGCCAGCACCCCCTCGGCCCGATAGGCCGCCTTGGTCCCCGGCGGCAGGTAGAGGAAGCGGTGCTTCTCGGCATAGTCGCTGAACAGCGGCGTGTTGAGGGCATAGGGCGTCAGCCCGTTCGGCCGCCGGCCTGCCGCATCCGTGAACAGCCGATAGTCCGACAGCTTGGGCGCCGGCGCCTCGGCCAGCAGGGTCTCCAGCGACACGGCCGCCGGGGCCGGCGCCGCACTCACGCACGCGAGCGCCGCCAGGCTGGCCAGCCAGCGCCGCATCATGCCCCCAGGTCGGCCTGGCGCTTAGGCAGGACCACGGCCGCCGGCTCGGCGATCTGGGCGTCGCCCACGGTGTCGGCCTTCACCGGCTTGGCGGCCATCAGCGCCCCCGGCGCCGGCAACTGCAGGTTCAGCACCGGCCCGTCCGAGATCCGCACCCGCACCGGATCGCTGGTCCCGGCGAAGCTGGTCACCCCGTCCCACATCACCGGCGGCAGCGACCCGCCCATCATCTTGGCCAGGATCTCGCCCCCGGTGAACTTGGGGTCCCACCCGTTCCGGCCGATGCGGTTGTCCCGCACCACGATGTCCCGGGGCAGGGGGTTATAGGTCTTGTCGTCGAACTTCTCGGTGTAGCTCACCAGCATCACCGCCGCCGACTGGTTCTCGGCGATCTCGTTGTCGAAGACGTGGACGTTCTTGTTGGCCATGATCATCACGCCGGTGCCGGTGGGCACGTTGGCGACGATATTGCCCTTGGGCGCGAAGTTCGGCGTGTCGTTCTGCACCACCTTGTTGCGGAACAGCCGGGTGGAATGGCCCCCCATCTGCGGCAGGTTCGGCAGGTCGAACACCAGGATGCCCCCGGTGTTGCGGGTGGCGACGTTGTCGAACACGTCGGCGTTCATCGAGTTCTCGATCTCGATCCCGGCCACGTTGAACTCGGCCCGGCTGCGCTTGACCACGATGTTCTTCGACTGGCCCACATAGATGCCGGCGTCCGAGGCCCCGCGCACCACCACCCTGTCGATCAGCACATTGGTCGAGCTGACGGGATAGACCCCATAGGCGCCGTTGGTCTCCTTCGGCCCGCCGGTCCACTCCACCCGCACATTGACGAAGCTGATCTGGTCCGAGCCCTTGGACTTCACCCCGTCGCCCTTGGTGTCCTCCACCCCCAGGTCGCGGACGGTCACCCGGTCCGAAGTGACCAGCAGCCCCTCGCCGGCGCCCTTCTGGCCCTTGAACGACAGCACCGTGGCCTCCGGCCCGGCGCCCTTCACCGTCACGTCGTCCACGCCCAGCGACAGCCCGTCCACCAGCTCGTACCGCCCGGCCGCCAGCTGCACCACGTCGCCCGGCTTGGCGTCCAGCAGAGCCGTCTGGATCCGCTCCTGCGCCTCGGGCCCCGGCGCCACCGACAGCGTCTTGGCCTGGGCGACGGCGCCCAGCGCAGTGGCCGCCAGCAGGGCGGTGGTGAACCTGATCATGTCGTTCCCTCGGATGTCTGCCCGGCATCGTGACGCGCCGTTCAACTTCGAAGGTGGCTCCGATGGGGGGCGGGACGCAAGGGCTAGCCTTCCGGATCGTCGCTGTAGGGCTGGAAGATCGGGCCGATCGGCAGATCAGTGACCAGGGATGGGAGCATGCCATTCGTGACCTGGCTGCTCGACACATACTCCTTGATCCGGATCAGTCGAGCCTTGGCGGATCGAAGATGAAGTCCATCCGCTTTCCGCTCGATCTCTCCCACGGGGCGGAACGTCGTCCCGTTGGGGCTGGCTTGCAAGGGCTAGGCCCTTGTGACCTCTCGGACCTTTCGCTCAAACGCCCGCTCGATGCGCGCCGCATCCTTCGGGAGCGTCGGCCTCATGTCACTGCGATAGATCATCCCGTCGAATTGGAGCCCATTGATGCTGCAGTCCTTAAGCGTGAACTCACCCCGCACGCCCGGGGGCACACCTATGGCGCCCGAAATCGCTTGGAACAGCGGATCACTGGGACTCCCTAGATGAACGTCCTCGACCGTCATCTCCTCGGGCAGGTCCAATCGCTCAAAGGCGTCGACGAGAAGCTTGTAGGTCTTGCGGCGGCCAATGGAGTCCACCAGCGATGTGACGAGGTAATAGCGCCAGTCGCCTAGGGCGTGGCTATAAATCCACATCGCGCCCTGCGCGCTCATGTTGAGCGCGTCAGTGGCGTCCAGCAATTCGGCTCCCGCTCTGATCAGAGCGCGTGATAGAGGCTGTCCAGCCATTTCATCACTCCGTCCTGATGGTGGCACACGGCAGTAATCAGGTCATTAACCTCTTGCTGGGGCTTCTTGTTGCCGGGGAACCTAGCGTTGCTGTCCCAGTCTCTCGCGGTCAGCCAGTTTGCGTACAAGCCCTTCTGTTTTACATCGCATTGGACGTTCGCCGCCGCGGCGATCAGGCGGAGGTCGTGCCAATTCGCGCCCTTTTGTTCGTCTGGCCACTCTGAAAGATTCTGACGTGACCCCCGTTTCTCATCCAGCCATAACGAGAGTCCTGGTTTGATCTG
>NZ_LSJI01000173.1 GCF_001557235.1 Phenylobacterium sp. CCH9-H3
GGGTGAGGGTGGTCCAGTCGGGGGACATGCCGAAGAGGGCGTCGGGGTCGTCGTCGAGGGTGGCGAGGTCGAGCGGGTAGTCGTGGGTGACGGGCTCGATCTGGGGGTCCTGGTAGCCGGCGGCGATGAGTTCGCGGGCGAAGTCGGCGGGGTCGCTGAGGGCCTGGACGGCCTCGGGCATGGTCATGCCGGGGCGATCGGGGAACAGGCGGCGGCGGATCTGGCCGAGGAGGAGGAAGGTGGCGGCGCCGCGGTCCTGCCAGGTGGCGACCACGCCGTGGCCGCCGGGGCGGGTGACCCGGGCCATCTCGGAGAGGCCCTTGCGCCAGTCGGGGAACATGATCACGCCGAAGATGGAGAAGACGGCGTCGAAGCCGGCGTCGGGCAGGGCCAGGGCCTGGCCGTCCATCACCTGGGCCTCGACGTTGGGCAGGCCCGCGGCGGCGATGCGGGCGACCATGCCGGGGGAGAAGTCGGTGGCCAGCACCTGGGCGCCCGTGCGCGCGGCGGCCAGGGCCAGGGCGCCCGTGCCGGCGGCCACGTCGAGGACGCGGCTGTCTGGCGTGAGGGGGACGCGGGCGAGGGCGGCCTCGGCGAAGCGGGCGGTGAAGGGGTGGGCGGTCGCCTCGTAGTGGCGGGCGGCGGCGTCCCAGTGGTTCGGGTCTTCGAACTGGCGCATCGGCGGGCGTCCTCTATTACGTAACAATAGAAGTAGCGTGAAAGGGGCGTGCTTGCCAATGGGGGGCGGCGTCGGGGAGGATCGGGGGATGCGCAGCGACAGTCGCCTTTCGCGGATGCTCCACGTGCTGCTGCACCTGGCGCGGCGGGACGAGCCGATGACGTCGGAGGCGATCGCCCAGATGCTGGGGACCAATCCGGTGGTTGTGCGCCGGACGATGGCGGGCCTGCGGGACGCCGGCTACGTGCGCTCGGAGAAGGGCCACGGGGGCGGCTGGCGGATGGCCGCGGACCTGGAGCGGGTGTCGCTGCTGGACATCCACCGCGCGGTGGGGAGACCCAGGATCTTCGCCATCGGCGCCGAGCACGACAATCCGGACTGCGCCGTGGAGCGGGCGGTCAATGCGGCGCTGGAGGACGCGCTGCGGGAGGCCGAGGCGCTGCTGGTCGCGCGGCTGGGGGCGGTGACCCTGGCCGAGCTGGCGCGGGGGTTCGACGC
>NZ_LSJI01000174.1 GCF_001557235.1 Phenylobacterium sp. CCH9-H3
CCCGCCGCTCGGCGAACATCCGATCATAGTCGAGGGTGGTGTCCTTCGCCCGCTCCCGGCCGAGCGCGCGGACCAGCTGCGCCCGGTCCTTGAAGTCGTCGGCGCCGTAGTGGACCGCCAAGCCGTCCCGGTGACGGCTCATGGCGACATAGGCGCCGTGGCGGTCCAGGCCGTCGGTCGCCAGCACATGCGTGCGGTCGACCGTCACCCCCTGGCTCTTGTGGATGGTCGAGGCGTAGCCGTGATCGAAATCGGCGTAGTCCTTCAGGTCGAATTGCACCTGGCGGCCCTCGCCGGCGAGGCGGTCGGCCCCGTCCAGGCGGACAGACAGGCTCGGCCCGTCGATCCGCTCCACGGTCCCCAGCGTGCCGTTCTTCACCCCCAGCGAGCGCTCGTTGCGCAGGAACATGATCCGATCGCCGGCCGCGAACGTCCGCTCGCCGCGCTCGGTCGCCAGAGCTAGATCCTCTCCGAGCTCGCCGGCATCGCGCATCCGAACCCGGGCGAGATGGTTCAGCTCCGCCACGTCCGCGCGGGTGTGGGCGAGCATGATCTGGCTGGCGCCCGGGGCCTCGCGCCGCACGGCCTCCCAGCCGTCCACCAGGGCCTCCCGCGCCGCCTCGCGGGTTTCGTGGGCCCGCACCATGCCGGCGGCGTCGTAACGCTCCAGCGCCGCCCCTGTGCGCCCGGTGGCCAGCTCGCGCGTGGCCTCCCGCTGCCAGCTCTCCCGCTGGCGCCGAATCTCGGTGATCTCGGCCGCCCCGTGGCGCTCGGTCAGGGCCCGGAACGACGCACCGGCCTCGATCGCCTGGAGCTGCTCGGCGTCGCCTACCAAGACCACCTTGGCCCCGGCCCGCTCGGCGGCCAGGAGCACCCGGTCCATCTGCCGCGAGCCGATCATGCCGGCCTCGTCGATCACCAGCACGTCGCTCGAGGTCAGCAGGTCGCGCCCCTGCCCCCAGCTGTGCTCAAGGCTGGCGATCGTCCTCGAGGGAATGCTGGAGCCCGCCTCCAGGCTCTCCGCCGCGATGCCGGACAGGGCGGCGCCGCGCACCTGGTAGCCCTGGGCCTCCCACGCCTCGCGCGCCACGCCCAGCATGGCGCTCTTGCCGCTGCCGGCGTAGCCCACGACCATCGAAAGGTCCTGGCCGCCTGTGATATGCTCCAGGGCGTCGCGCTGCTCCCCCCCGAGCGCCAACCCGCGACGCTCGCCGGCGGCCAGGGCATTCATCCTGGCCGCCGGTGACACGCCATGGCCGCGCCGATCGGCGAGGTCGCCGGCGGTGCGCTCCAGCCGCGCCTCGGTCGCCAGCATCTCGCGCGTGGTGTAGCGGTCCCGCCCGCGCCCGTCCTGGCCGAGCGCCACCAGCTCGGGCGAGGTCCGCACCGCGCTCATCGCCTCGCCGAACTGCTCGGCGTCGTCGGTGTGACGGTGAACGAACCGCGCCAGGTCGTGGTCCGTGAACGTGCTCTGCTGGCGGGTGATTGCATCCAGCGCCACGCTCGGCTCGGCGATGATCCGTTCGCCGTTGCGCCGGGCGATCTCCCGGTGCTCGGTCACCCGCTCGGCGTCCTCGGGTCCGTGACCCTCGCCCCGGCCCTCGCGGCGCATCGCGGCCGGGCCGATCTTGTGCTGCGGCTCCAACTCGATTCCCTGGGCCTCCAGGCTCCGGTGATCGATCCGCGCCTCGATCCCCAGCTCGTTGAGGCGCTCGTTGACGTGCTCGGCCCAGCGCTCGCGCCAGCCCTCCAGCATCTCGCGGCTGTTCCAGTCCCGCGCCTTCTTGCCGAAGCCTTCGGGGGTGACTTCGCGCATCGACAGCATGACGTGGGCGTGGGGCTTGGCCAGGCCATCAGGCCCGATGTCCCAATGCACGTTGAGGTCCGCGACCATGCCCCGGTCCACGAACTCTTGGCTCACGAAGTCCCGCGCCAGCTCCACGCCCTGGGCCTGGTTCATCTCCCGGGGAATGGCGAACTCCACCTCGCGGGCGAGCTGGGCGTCCTTGCGCTTCTCCAGGGCCTCGACCTCGTTCCACAAGGCCTCGCGGTCCTGCCAGCGCTCGGGCGATCCCTCCGGCGCCATGATCTCGGAATGCACGACGCCGGCCTTGTTGCTGAAGTCGTGGTCGCGGCCGAGCCGTTCGTCATGCAGCCGCGAGGCCGAACGATAGGCGCCGGCGGCCACGGCGGACGAGCCGTTGGCGCGACTGATCACCTTGGCGCTGAAATGGTAGATCGCCATGCGCCGCAGAATGCACGCTCGCGGCCCCATCCACAAGCGCACGTCGGCACGACGTATAAGCGCGCACTCAAAACCTTACGGCTTTTCGTGATGGACACCGCACCTCGGCCGTGATTCACTTCCCGGTGTCGCCGTAGATCGCTTGAACGGATGGGACGTGGCCCGCAAACCCCGTGATATCGACGCCGAGCTGAAGGCCCTTCAGGACAAGGCCAAGACGCTCAAGGCCAAACGCCTCGTCCAGTTCGACGAGCTGGTCGTGGCGACCGGGGCCGATGCGCTCGACGCCGAGACGCTGGCCGGCGTGCTGCTGGCCGCGATCGAAGGGGTGAGACAACCCGACACGAAGGAGGGCTGGCGCCGGTTGGGGGCTGAGTTCTTTCAACGGCGCGCGCGGTCGCGAAAGGTTGCTGGCCAACCTGCGGGCGACGACGCAGGCGGAGCGGCGGACGGCGGCGGCGATGGCCCGGGTTGAGGCCACCCGCGCCCGTTCCGACAATCGCGCCTGGGCCATCGAACGCCGCGCCCGCACCCGTCAACTTATCGAACTGGGCGGCCTGGTTCAAAAGGCCGGCTTGGTGGATCTCACCGAGGACGATCGGGCCGCCCTGCTCGGCGCTTTCCTGGGCCTGGCCGACATGCTGAAAGGCGACGGCGGCGCGAGCCTGGTGGAGGTCTGGCGCCGGCGCGGCCGGAAGGTTTTCGAGGCCGAACAGTGACGATCGTGCCGCCGCCGTAGGTGCAGCCCACTTCACCGAGTCCGCGATGCTGCTCGTGCAGCTCTGCGTAGGCGGGGTCTCCACCGCCGCCGAATTGCCCGGCCTCGCCAAGGTTCAAGCTTATGACGGCCGGCCTGAGGCGATCGCTAGTGGGGCGACCGGCCATCGTACGACGGTTGAGCATATCCGCCGCCGGGCTGGCCGTAGCGCTGTTGGCCGTAGGGGTTGGGAGAAGCGTCTCCCGGCCGCCCATTGCCTGCGTTGTTCGATCCCGCGATGATGGACGCGATGATCCCGGTCGCCACGGCGACCATCACGACGTCGCCGCTGTTGGTGCGGTAGTAGGCATGTCCGCGCGGCGGCGGCGCATAGCCGTAGCGGCGGTAGTCTCTCACCATGTAGGATCGGCTGCGACACTGCCTGGGGAGCTGCTGCCCGCGGGCCCAGTGCTCACCGCCGCGATTGTCGTAGCGGTTATCACGGCCATCGCGGCCCTGATCGTAACCCCCTTGCCGATGATCGCCGTAAGGCTGAGCCGAAGCCACCGCTCCGCTGAAAGCCAGGGCGCAGGCGGTCGCAGTCAGAAGGGTGCGTCTCATCGGGGTGTTCCTTTGTTTTCCAGGACCCCAGTCGTCAGGGCGCCCAGCGGGCGTAGTTGGAATGCCCGGCTTCGGTTTGGTTCAGGGGCGGCCCGTCTTCAGGTGGGTTGCGCCATAGCGCTGCGCCGGACCACCACATCCGAAGAGACCACCCCGCTGAGCCGGGGTTTCCAGCCAACCGGCCTCAAGAGCATCAGCAGGCTCATGGCGTTTCCGACGATCGAGACAGCATCGACGCCCAGCCCGAAGCTGGCCCCGACCAGAAGATTGTGGGCCAGCGAGAACGGCGCGCCGATCAAGAACATCGCCTTCATGCGCATAGTCGATTGCTGAAGCCTCGCCATTGAGCCGGCAAGGCTGCCGGCCAGGGCAAGCGCCGACGGCGCCCCATGCCATGTCGCCGCGGCGACCAACGCCAACACCACCAAGGTGGCGGCGTAAAACCCGACGATCAGGCCCCGATCTCTGATCCAGGCTGCCGCCAGTAGCTGCGTGATCGAGATGACGCAAACTGCGCATGCCGTTGACGCGCCCAGCAGCGCGAAATAGATCGCAAACGCCGCCGCCCCGAGGCTCTGGAGCGCAATCACCTGACGATAGCTGCGGAGAAACGGCCAAATCAGGACACAGCCTAGCCCGATCACGCCAAGCGCCGCCGCCAGGGTCGAAGTCTCCTCAAAGATCTTGTAGGAGACCAGGGACATGCGCTCGCGCTCTTGATCGACACCGATCAACAAGATCGCAAAACAGGGTTAACAGGCTGTTGGCCTCGTGGCCCCCCGGCCGCTGCCGAGCATCAACCCGGCATCGCCGGTGCGGCTTCAGCATCCATTAAGTCTTTGTGGAATAGTGAAGGTGCCTGCTCAGTATGAGCAGACCTAGGGACAGAAGGAAAAGCCCAATGAATGTTTCCAGCGCCAGCGCCGTCAACTCTGCGGTCCTGACCCAGGCCGCGCGCCCGCCGCAGCCGCAACAACCCCCCGAGAAGCCTGAGACCAACCACACCTCGGGCGAAACCTCGCATAACACGAAGGCCACTGGCGGCCTCGACATCAAGGTCTGATCGGCAGCTTGGCTGGACGCGGTCGCGAGGCAATTGGACCTTAGGACCGCGTCTTCGCCGGCTCGCCTCGAGCCGATTGGGCTCGTGAGGGCACACGTCCTGCTCAGGCCGCGGGCGCTATGTGCCTGCGCAACGCCTGCCAGGAGCTATTTCTTCTTATCCATCCCTAACACGTCAGAGGCGTCGGCTCCTTCAGCGTGAGGCGTCGCATCGACGTGCGCGCTCGCCTCAGATGCTTGCCGTCGTGGGGCGCTGCCGCGATCGCCCGCCGCTTCGTCACCGAAGCCTCCTGCTGCCCGCACCCGGCCCGCAGCAAACTTGTGGGGCGGAGCCGCCCCTCGTGCTGTTTAGAATGGCCTCAGGGCCGTAATTTCTTGGCTTTCAAGCCTGAAGCGCACCTTCACCCCAACCGCCATGCCATCGAGTAAGGCGGTCTTACCCACCCGGAACGGCATGGTTCCGGACGGCCAGTTCAAATGCTCGATCGGCTCATAGGAGATGGTGATCCTGCCGGCTGCGGGGTCGATAGCGCGAACGACGCCGACGCCCTCGAGTTCACTAAGCTTCCTAGGCGCAGCGGTAGGCGGCGTGACGACGGGCGGTCTGGGGCTGCGGCTGGCCGGCCGCGGCGCTGGCTGACCATGGCCCCCCCCATCGGCGGTTGCAAAAGTTGCGAAACCTAGCCCGCTCAGCATGATGAGC
>NZ_LSJI01000175.1 GCF_001557235.1 Phenylobacterium sp. CCH9-H3
ACCGTGCTCAGGTCGCTGTCGGACTTTCGGTTGTAGCCGACGGAACCGTAGAGGCCGGGCGAGGCGACCTGCGCCTCGGCGACGCCCGCGACGCCCGCCACGGCGGCCAAGACGATCGGTCCGGCGAACAACGACTTCATGCAACTCTCCTCATCGGCCTTCGGCGGCCACGGACGACCTTGGCGGCCGATCCGCTCGGCTTTTCGACCGCAACGGCCACAATGTGTCGTTGCATTTTCGCAGGTAACGACCACCGTATGCGGCGCGTGACATCGGCGGAAGGGCCAGGACGCGCCACGCGCGCCATCCGCCGCTCATCGCATTCCACTTTTTGTAAGTTGCGTTTTTACGCAACTTGGGCGATTTCAGGCGTCCCACCAGGACGCGGAGCCAGCGCTTGCTCGAGTACGCTTTCGACACCATCACGGCCGAACAGGCGCTGGCCATCAAGGCAGGGGACACCCTGACCTTCAACGGCGGGCCGGGGCGGACGGTCAGCGTCAGCTACCAGTCGTACGATCCCCTCTCCCTGACGCCGGAGGTCCCGCGGATCTTCGTGACCTACGAGGGCCGCACGGTCGCCTTCTCCACCGAGCTGGTGCAGCTTTCCAAGACCGGCGGCCTCGTCATGGCCGACGGCTCGCAGCTCTACATCGGCGACGCCGGCGACGGCCGGTTCACGGCGGGCGCGGGCGACGACGGGCTCTATGGCGGGCCGGGCGCCGACACCC
>NZ_LSJI01000176.1 GCF_001557235.1 Phenylobacterium sp. CCH9-H3
GCCTACACGCGGTGCTGGAGGCCGCCGAGAAGCTGCCGGCCTCCAGCACCGCGTGTAGGCTCTGCATCAGGTCCCAGTCGGGCGTATTCGGCATACCCGTATGCATACCGGTTTCCGACGCCCGCGGCAAAAATCAGGGCTCCTCGTAGACGATCAGCCAGCTGCCGTAGCGCCGGGCATTGGCCAGGGCCTCGCGGAAGTCCTCCGGCATGGCGGCGGCGTCGATCACCTCGGCGGTGCGCAGGGCGCGGACCTGGGCGAAGCCATCGCGTTCCGCCTCCCGCACGGCGACCATCTCGGCCGCGGCCGCATCATACACAGCGACGAAGGCCAGTATGGTCAGGGGCGGCGGGGCGCCGTTCTCCACCCCCTCCAGCGTGACCACGAACACCCCGGCCGGCGTCTCATCCATGGGGCTGTATCCCGTGATCCGGCGTCCAGCCAAAGCCCCCATCGCCGCCAGTTTACTTAGTGATCTAATGAAATGCGGCGTTGCAGCACTAGACGACCCGGCCCCGCCGGACCTACATGCACGGCCATGGCCGGCAAGACCCTCTACGACAAGATCTGGGACGCGCACGTCGTCGACACGCAGGACGGCGAAGCGATCCTCTACATCGATCTGCACCTCATCCACGAGGTGACCACGCCCCAGGCCTTCGCGGGCCTTCGCGCCAACCGCCGCGCGGTGCGCCGGCCGGACCGGACGCTGGCGGTCGCCGACCATAACGTGCCGACCGAGGGCCAGGCCCTGGGCGTCGACGCCGTGGCCGACGAGGAGGCGCGGCTGCAGCTCCAGACCCTGGGCAGGAACGTGGAGGAGTACGGGATCGAGTACTTCCCGATGGGCGACATCCGCAACGGGATCGTCCACGTGGTCGGGCCTGAGCAGGGCCGCACCCAGCCGGGCATGACCATCGTCTGCGGCGACAGCCACACGTCCACTCACGGCGCGTTCGGCGCCCTGGCCCACGGCATCGGCACGTCCGAGGTCGAGCACGTCCTGGCCACCCAGACCCTTCGCCAGAAGAAGGCCAAGAACTTCCGCGTCCGCATCGAGGGCGAGCCCGCCCCCGGCGTCGGCGCCAAGGACTACGCCCTGGCCGTCATCGGCGAGATCGGCACGGCCGGCGGCACCGGCTATGTGATCGAATACGCCGGATCGGCCGTGCGGGCCCTGTCGATGGAGGGCCGCATGACCCTCTGCAACCTCACCATCGAGGGCGGCGCGCGCGCCGGCCTGGTCGCCCCCGACGAGACCACCTTCGCCTATCTGAAGGGCCGCCCGTCGACGCCGAAGGGCGGGGCCTGGGAGATGGCGCTGTCCTACTGGAAGACGTTCTTCAGCGACGAGGACGCCGTCTTCGACCGCGAGATCGTCCTGGACGCGGCCAAGATCGCGCCCACCGTCACCTGGGGCACCAGCCCCGAGGACGTGATCCCGGTCACCGGGACCGTGCCGTCGCCCGACAGCTTCGACACCCCCGACAAGCGGGCCTCGGCCGAACGGGCGCTGGAATACATGGGCCTTGCCGCCGGCCAGCCGATCACCGAGGCCAAGGTCGACGTGGTGTTCATCGGCTCCTGCACCAACAGCCGGATCGAGGACCTGCGCAGCGCCGCGAAGATCGCGCAGGGCCGCAAGGTCGCGCCGGGCGTGCGCGCCATGATCGTCCCGGGGTCGGGCCTCGTCAGCGCCCAGGCCGAGGAAGAGGGCCTGGACGAGATCTTCAAGGCCGCCGGCTTCGAATGGCGCGAGCCCGGCTGCTCCATGTGCCTGGGCATGAACCCCGACCGCCTGACTAGTGGCCAGCGCTGCGCCTCCACCTCGAACCGCAACTTCGAGGGCCGCCAGGGCCGCGGCGGCCGCACCCATCTGATGAGCCCCGCCATGGCCGCCGCCGCCGCCATCGCCGGCCACATCGCCGACGTGCGCGACTTCCTGTGAGGATTTTCCCGTGATTAGCGGCCTCGACCACGTCGCCCTCGCGGTCCGCGACCTGGACGCGGCGGTCGACGGCTATGCGCGCCTGTTCGGCGTCACGCCCGAGTGGATGGGCCGCGGCGGCGGCGTGCGCCAAGCCTGGTTCCAGTTCCCGAACATGGCGCTGGACCTGATCGCGCCGGAGGGTGAGGGCCCGTTCGCGGACGGGATCCGGGCGCACCTGGACGCCTCCGGCGAGGGCGTGTGGGCCCTGGCCTTCGCCAGCGACGATCTGGCCGGCGACGTGAAGCTGCTGAACCGGCGGGGGATCCCGGCGAGCGAACCGGCGCCCGTGAGCACGACCGCCGATGACGGCCGCACCCGTGAATGGCTCGGATCGCGCCTCGACGCGGGCGCCACGGGCGGTATGCGCCTCCTGCTGATGGCGGAGCCCGCCCAGCCTTGGCCTCTGGCGCCGCCCGCGACCGAGGCGCCGGTCACCGAGCTGGACCACGTCGTGGTGATGACGCCGAACGTCGACCGGGCCCTGGCCGTCTATGGCGCCAAGCTGGGCCTCGACCTGCGGCTGGACCGCGAGAACCCCAAGTGGAACGCGCGCCAGCTATTCTTCAAGGTCGGCCGGACCGTCATCGAGATGGGCGCCAAGATCGGCGCGCCGCCGACCGACGCCCCGGACCGCTCCGGCGGCCTCGCCTGGCGGGTCGCCGACCCGCACGCGGCCCAGGCGCGGATCGCCGCCGCCGGCTTCGACGTCTCCGAGGTCCGGACGGGACGCAAGCCCGGCACCCACGTCTTCACCGTCCGCAACGCCCCCGCGGGCGTCCCGACGATCCTGCTCAGCGCCGAGCCTGCCGCATGAAGCGCCTGATGCTCGCCTTCGCAGCGGTCGCCCTGGCGCCGGCCGCCGCCAATGCCGTCGACCTGCCGGTCAGGCTGCGCGACGGCGCGACCTGGACGCAGACGAGCGTGCATTCGCGCACCGACGTCCGCAACGGCGCGACCCGCGCCTCTAAAACCACCGGCGTGACCAAGGCGACCTATCGCAAGGACGGCGCCGCGGGCTCGCTGCGGCTGGACTTCGTCTCGTTCGATGTGGAAGGCGCGGATGCGGCGACGCGGGAGGGGCTCGCGGCGAAGGCCAGGCTCGTCTATCCCGCCGTGCTGGAGGTGGACGAAACGCTCGTGCCGACGCGAGTGCGCGATTGGCCGCGGATGCGCGAGACGATTTTCGATGCACTGGCGGGCACGCTGCCCGAACCCCGCGCGCTGGAGGCAGCCAAGGCGAGCTTCGCGTCCATGGACGACGCCCAGGCCGCCACCCTGTTCAAGGAACAGGGTCTGGTCGCCCTCGGACAAGGCACGGGCCTGGAGCCCGGCGAAGTCCGCGCCTACGACAGCGAAGTTCCGAATATTCTCGGCGGACCGCCCATCCTCGCGTCCGGCTCGTTCCGTCTGGAGTCGGTCGACAAGGCCAAGGGCCGGGCCGTGGTGACGTGGAACCAGACGCCGGATCCGGCGTCCATGACGGCAAGCCTCAAGGCGTCGCTGGACGCCATGATCGCCCGCGTCGCGCCGGAGAAGCAGGCCGAGGCCAAGGCTCAATTCGCCGATCTGATCCTGGAGCGGCAGGAAAGCTGCCGCTACGAGATCGATATCCCGACGGGCCTGGCCACCACCACCGACTGCACTGTGGAAATCCGAAGCGGCCTGAAGACTCAAGCCGCCCAGCGCACCGAGCGCTGGGTGATCACCCAATCCCTCCCGGAAGCCCGCTGATGGAAGCCTTCACCCGCCTCGACGCCAAGGCCGCGCCCCTGCCGCTGGCCAACATCGACACCGACCAGATCATCCCCAAGCAGTTCCTGAAGACAGTGGAGCGCAAGGGCCTGGCGAAGGGCCTGTTCTACGAATACCGCTTCGACGAGCAGGGGAAGGAGAACCCCGACTTCGTCCTGAACCAGCCGGCCTATAAGGGCGCGGGCGTCCTGGTCGCCGGCGACAACTTCGGCTGCGGCAGCTCGCGCGAGCATGCCCCCTGGGCGCTGATGGACTTCGGGATCAAGTGCGTGATCTCCACCAGCTTCGCGGACATCTTCTACAACAACTGCTTCCAGAACGGCCTGCTGCCCGTGGTGCTCAAGGCCCACGAGGTGCAGCAGCTGATGGACGAGGCCCGCGGCGGCAATCACGTCACCAGCATCGACCTGGAGGCCCAGACGGTGACCTCCCCGTCGGGCGCGGTCTTCACCTTCGAGATCGACGCCCAGCGCAAGGCCAAGATGCTGCAGGGCCTGGACGCCATCGGCGAGACGCTGCAGGCGGCGCCCGCGATCGACCTCTATGAGCAGAAGCGCGCCCTGGACCGGCCCTGGCTGGAGCGCGCGTGAGCATCCTGATCGCCGGCACGGTGCGTGTGCCGCGGGAGAACCTGGAGGCCTTCCGCCCGCACATGGAGGCCATGCTAGCCGCCAGCCGCGCGGAGGACGGGTGCCTCACCTATTCCTACGCGGTCGATGTCGAGGACCCGGGCCTGATCCGGGTGTTCGAGGCCTGGCGGGACGAGGCGGCGCTGCAGGCGCACTTTCAGACGGCCCATATGGCCGCCTGGCGCGCGGCCTGGCCGCAGTTCGGGGTTTCCGATCGCCGCCTCTCGCTCTACGAGGTCGCCGCGGAACGCGCGCTCTAGCTTTCGGGGATACCCATGACCGACCTGCTGCTCCTGCCCGGCGACGGGATCGGGCCCGAGGTGACGGCGCAGGTGCGCCGCGTGGCGGAGACGCTCACGCCCGACCTCGCCATCGGGGAGCGGCTGTTCGGGGGCTGCAGCTACGACGCCCATGGCACACCGCTGACCGACGAGACCCTCGCCGCCGCCAAGGCCGCCAAGGCCGTGCTGATGGGCGCCGTCGGCGGGCCGAAGTGGGTGGATGCGCCCCGGGACAAGCGCCCCGAGGCGGGCCTTCTGAACCTGCGCGCCGGCATGAACGTCTTCGCCAACCTGCGCCCGGCGCTCTGCTTCCAGCCGCTGGCCGACGCCTCCAGCCTGAAGCGCGAACTGGTTGAAGGCCTGGACTTCATGATCGTCCGCGAGCTGACCGGCGGCATCTATTTCGGCGAGCCCCGCTTCATCGAGGACCTGCCCGGCGGCGGCCAGCGGGCCGTGGACACCCAGGTCTACACCACCGCCGAGATCGAACGGGTGGCCCGGGTGGCTTTCGAACTCGCCCGCGGCCGGCGCAACAAGGTCCATAGCGCCGAGAAGTCCAACGTGATGGACTCCGGCCTACTGTGGCGGCGGGTGGTCACCGACCTGCACAAACGCGAATACGCCGATGTCGAGCTGGAGCACATCCTGGCCGACAACGCGGCCATGCAGATCGTCAAGAACCCCAAGCAGTTCGACGTCATGGTCACCGACAACCTGTTCGGCGACATCCTGTCGGACGCGGCGGCCCAGCTGACGGGCTCGCTGGGCATGCTGCCCTCGGCGGCCCTGGGCGTGGCCGGAACACCGGGCCTCTATGAGCCGATCCACGGCTCGGCGCCGGACATCGCGGGTAAGGGCGTGGCCAATCCGCTGGCGGCGATCCTGTCGTTCGAGATGGCGCTGCGCTGGTCGCTGGACCGCGCCGCCGAGGCCGACCGCCTGTTCGCCGCGGTCGAAAAGGCCCTGGAGACCGGCGCCCGCACCCGCGACCTGGGAGGCACGCTTTCCACCGCCCAGATGGGCGATGCGGTGCTGGCGGCGCTTTAGGCCAGCGCCCCTCCGTCAGCTTCGCTGCCCCCTCCCCCGCTGCACGGGGGAGGGGGACCACGAAGTGGTGGAGGGGGCGTTCGGCCGGCTCAATCCTACAGCACCAGCTTCCACGTCTCCGACACCTCGGGCTTGCCGAAGTCGTCGTGGACGTAGCTGTCGACGAGCTTGAAGCCCGCGGCGGCGTAGATCGCCCGGGCGGCGGTCAGCACCTCGTGGGTCCAGAGGACGATCTCGCGGTAGCCCTTCTCGCGGGCGAAGGCGATGCACTCGTCCACCAGCCGCCTGCCCAGGCCCTCGCCCCGCGCCGCCGGCTCCAGGAGCAGCAGGCGCAGGCGCGCCACGCCCTCCCCCTCGCGGACCATGAACACCGAGCCCACGCGCTCGCCGCCACGCTCGGCGATCCAGCAGCGCTCCCAGTCGGGATCGAAGTTGTCCAGGAAGTCGGCGCAGATGCGGGCGGTCACGGCCTCGATCTTCGGCGCCCAGCCATAGGCCTGGCCGTAGAAGACGCCGTGGCGCTCGGTCACCCAACCCATGTCGCCGACGGCGTGGGGGCGCAGCACGATGGGCGGCTTGGCGGCCTGGGGCGCCAGCAACGCCTGGGCGGTGTCCAAAGCGCCGGCCAGCTCCGCCTTCTGCGGCGAGGACAAGCCGCCGATCATGGCCTCGACCCGCTCGACCGTCCGCGCGTTCAGGCTGGCGAAGAAGGCCGCGCCCTGGGGCGTGAGGCTCAGGGTCACGCTGCGGCCGTCGCTGGGGGAGCGGGCGCGCGCCACCAGCCCGTCGCGCTCCAGCCGCCCCAGCATGCGGCTGAGATACCCCGCGTCCAGGTCCAGGGCCTGGGCGATCGCGCTGGGCGTGACGCCGGCGCCGTGGGCGATCTCATACAGCACCCGGTTCTCGGCCAGGGTGTAGGGGCCGCCCATGTAGCTGCGTTCCAGGACGCCGATGGCGCGGGTGTAGAAGCGGTTGAAGCGGCGGACCGCCGCCACGGTGTCGATCTGGGCCATGACGCATTGGGGCCGCAGTTGCTTGACTTAGTCAAGTATCCTTGGGTCCCTTTCGGCCCTAGTCGCCATCACATCGGCCATGCCATGGTCCCGTCCCGGAAGCAGCGAGGGACGCCATGGGAGCCTATTGGCTGGTGAAGTCGGAGCCCGCGAAATACGCCTATGCCGACCTGGTGCGCGACGGGAAGACGGTCTGGGACGGCGTGCGCAACAACGCCGCCGCCCTGCACCTGAAGGCCATGAAGGTCGGCGACGAGGTGCTCTACTACCACTCGCAGGAGGGGCTGGCGGTGGTGGGCGTCGCCAAGGTGGTGCGCGAGGCCTTTCCCGACGAGACCGATCCCGCCGGCCGTTTCGTGGCCGTCGAGCTGGCGCCGGTTCGCGAGCTGAAGCGGCCGGTCACGCTGCAGGAGATGAAGGCCAACCCCGCCCTCTCCGCCCTGGAGATGATCCGCCAGGGACGCTTGTCGGTTTCGCCCGTGCGCCCTAACGAGTGGGCGGCGATCCAGAAGATGGCGGAAAGCTGATGGCCGGCTGGATGCGCCTGGCGGCCGTCGCCGCGGCGGTTGGGCTGGCGGGCCCCGCCTGCGCCCAGAAGCCGGAGGACACCGAGATGCACAGCCCCGCGCCGCCCGTGGTCACGCCTGGCGCCCAGCCCGGCGCGCCGCCCTCTGACGCCGTGGTGCTGTTCGACGGCCGGGACCTCCGCGAATGGGTGGCGGTCAAGGATAAGGGCCCGGCCGGCTGGGCCGTCGAGGACGGCGCCATGGTGGTGAAGCTGGCCGCCGGCAACATCGAGACCAAGCGGACCTTCGGCAGCTACCAGCTGCACATCGAATGGCGCGTCCCGGCGGGGGTTGCTGGGTCGGGCCAGCTGCGCGGCAACAGCGGGGTCTTCCTGGCCTCCACCGGGCCGGGTGATGCGGGCTATGAGCTGCAGATCCTCGATTCCTACCGCAACGAGACCTACGTGAACGGCCAGGCGGCCAGCCTCTACAAGCAGGCCCCGCCGCTCGCGAACGCCATGCGGCCGCCCGGCGAGTGGCAGGTCTACGACGTGGTCTGGACCGCGCCCACCTTCGCGCCTGACGGACAGGTGAAGACGCCCGCCAGGGTCACCGCCTTCCACAACGGCGTGCTGGTGCAGAACAACGTCGCCCTGGCCGGGCCCACCCGCTTTATCGGCAAGCCGGCGTATGCGCCGCACGGCCGCGCCCCCATCAAGCTGCAGGCCCACGCCGGAGGCGGGCCGGTCAGCTTCCGCAACATCTGGGTGCGGCCGCTGGACTGAGGGGCTCAGGCCTGAATGGTCATCTGGGTCTGGATGACGAGGGCCAGCAGCTTGCCCTCGGCGCTGGTGATGCGGGTCTGCCAGACCGACGAGCGCCGGCCCACGTGCAACGGCGTCGCCTCGCCTTCCACGGTGGAGCCCACCGGCGCGCCGCCGAGAAAGTTGGTCTTGCTCTCCAGCGTGGTGGTCCGTGCGCCCTCCGGCAGGTTCAGCACGCCGCCGATGGCGCCCAGGGCGTCGGCGAAGGCCATGAAGGCGCCCCCGTGCAGGATGCCGCCGGCGGTGCAGAGGTCCTCGCGCACGACCAGCCGGCCGCGCACCCGGTCCTTCGTCCGCTCCACGATCTCGACGCCCATGAGGTTGGCGAAAGGCATGCCGGTGTCGGCCAAGGTCGTCTCCTCCACGATCTGACGCCGGCTTAGCCGCCGGCCCTGCACAAGACCATGACCTCGCAGGTCATGACGGGCAGGCATCTTCCATCCGACGCGCGTGAGCCTATCTGAATGACGCGTCAGGTTCGCTTGGTTGCCTTGAGGGGCGGCAAGGCGTAACGGGACGCTCCCTCAAGTTCATAAGGAAGACGCCAATGGGTTACCGGGTCGCCGTCGTCGGCGCCACGGGCAACGTGGGTCGCGAGATGCTGAACATCCTTGAGGAAGTGAAATTCCCCGTGGAGAAGATTCACGCGATCGCCTCGCGCAAATCCATCGGCGTGGAAGTCTCGTTCGGCGAGAAGATCGTCAAGTGCGAGGACGTGGAGCAGTTCGACTTCTCCACTGTCGACCTCGTGCTGATGAGCGTGTCCGGCAGCTTCTCCAAGGAATGGTCGCCGAAGATCGGCGCCGCCGGCCCCATCGTCATCGACAATTCGTCCGCGTTCCGCATGGACCCGGACGTGCCCCTCGTGGTGCCCGAGGTGAACCCCGACGACGTGGAGTGGGCGAACCGCAAGAACATCATCGCCAATCCGAACTGCTCGACCGCCCAGCTGGTCGTGGCGCTGAAGCCGCTGCACGAGCGGGCGAAGATCAAGCGGGTGGTGGTCTCGACGTACCAGTCGGTCTCCGGCGCCGGCAAGGAAGGCATGGACGAGCTCTTCGACCAGACGAAGAACGTCTATGTCCTGGGCGCCACCCCGCCCAAGAAGTTCCCCAAGCAGATCGCGTTCAACGTCATCCCCTTCATCGGCGCCTTCCAGGACGACGGCTACACCGACGAAGAAGCCAAGATGTGGAACGAGACCCACAAGATGATCGATCCGGCCATCAAGCTGACGGTCACCTGCGTGCGCGTGCCGGTGATGGTCGGCCACTCCGAGTCCGTCAACATCGAGTTCCACGAGCCGCTGGACGAGGACGAGGCCCGCGACCTGCTGCGCGAGAGCCCCGGCCTGATCGTGATCGATAAGCGGGATTCCACCGGCTACATCACGCCCAAGGAAGCCCAGGGCGAATTCCCGGTCTTCGTCAGCCGGATCCGCAACGACCCCACGGTCGAGAACGGCCTCAACATGTGGGTCGTGGCCGACAACCTGCGGAAGGGTGCGGCGCTCAACGCCGTGCAGATCGCCGAACTGCTCCATGAGCGCGGCCTGATCCGCACCAAGGCCCTGGCCTAGGATGAAGAGCCCGTCGGCGCCCGGCGGAGATTCCCGCCTGGCGTTGTCGGCGGGGATCCTCTGCTATTTCATCTGGGGTTTCGTGCCCCTGGCGTTCCAGGCCATCGGCAAGCTGGGGGTCGGCCCCTGGGAGACCCTGGCCCAGCGGATCGTCTGGAGCGTGCCCGCTGCGGCCGTCTTCGTGCTGCTGGCCGGACAGGCCCGGCAGGTGGCGGCGGTGCTGCGCCAGCCGCGGGTGCTGGCCTGGCTGGGCCTCTCCTCGGTCCTGATCGCCATCAACTGGGTGGTGTTCATCGGCGCGGTGACCAGCGGCCGGCTGCTGGAGACCAGCCTGGGCTACTACATCAACCCCCTGGTCAACATGGCCGCGGGCGCGCTGATCTTCCGCGAACGCATCGACCGGATCGGGTTCGTGGCCATCGGCCTAGCCCTGGTGGGCGTGGTGTTCCAGGCCGTGGCCCTGGGTCACCTTCCCTGGGTGTCGCTGATCCTGGCGTTCAGCTTCGCCGGCTATGGCGTGGTCCGCAAACAGGTGGCCGCGGACGCGCAGACGGGCCTCCTGGTCGAGTGCCTGGTGCTGGGATTGCCGAGCCTGGCCTTCATCGCCTGGCTGGAGATGCAGGGCCAGGGCCACTTCACCCAGGACGTCCCGACCGCGCTCTGGCTCATCGCCTCGGGGCCGATCACGGCGGTGCCGCTGGTCCTGTTCTCCTGGGCCGCGCGTCGCATCCCGCTGTCGGCCATGGGCTTCCTGCAGTTCCTCGCGCCGACCATCAGCTTCGTCATCGGCCTGACCCAGGGCGAGGCCTTCACGCCGGCGCGCGCGATCTCGTTCGCCTTCATCTGGTGCGGCGCGGCGGTATTCCTCTACGGCGCCTGGCGCCGGTCGCGCTCGGTGGCGCTCGCGACCCGCCAGGCAGCGGAGGCGGCCGCGGAATAGTCAGAGCGCCGCGTAGGCCGCTTCGATCAGCCGCCTCGGGCGCGCGTCGCCCATCAGGGCCACACCCTGCTTGTTCATGACGTAGGCGCCGCCCAGCTTCCGCTCGGGGTCGGCGAAGGCGCAGGATCCGCCCCAGCCGGAATGGCCGAAGGCCTCGCGTCCCGGGCCCCAGGGGAAGTTCGGCGCGTTGCGCATGAAGCCCGCGGCCCAGCTCATCACGAACGGCAGCACGAGGTCCTGGCCGCGGATCCGCTCGCGTCTGGCCTCGGCGATCAGGGCCGGCGACAGGATCTCGCCGCCGTCCAGCCAGCCGTCGTTGGCCAGGGCGCCCATCAGCTTCGCGAACGCCTCGGCGGTGGCGTAGCCGTTGGTGGAGGGCACCTCCATGCGGCGGTAGTCGGCGCCCGCCTTGCCGGCCGCGGACGACCAGGGGGCCAGGAAGGCCGCGCGCGTGGGCGCGTTGATCTCGCCGAACTCGGGAACCGCGCTGGGCCGCTGAAGCTCGGCGAGGCGGGCGTCGGCGCTCTCGGGAAGCCCGATCCACAGGTCGAGGTCGAAGGGCGCGCCGATGTCCTCGCGAAATGCGGTCCCGATGGTCCGGCCATCGACCCGGCGGAAGATCTCGCCGACCACATAGCCGACCGTCACCGGATGGTAGCCGCTGGCCGTGCCGGGCGGCCACATGGGCGCCATGGCCGCCAGCCGGGCGCAGATCGCGTCCCAGTCGGTCCAGAGCCCCGGATCCATCGGCTCGGCGAAGCCCGGCAGGCCGTCCTGGTGCGAGATCGCCTGCTCGATCGTCACCTGGCCCTTGCCGGCCTGGGCGAACTCGGGCCAGACGCTGGCGACGGTCTGGCCGTAGTCAAGCTTCCCGGCGTCCGCCAGGCGGGCGATCATCAGGGCCGCGACCGCCTTGGTGGTGGAGAACACCGGCGCCAGGGTGCGCTCGTCCCAGGCCAGCGTGCGCTTGCGGTCGGCGAAGCCGCCCCAGATGTCCAGGACCACCTCGCCCGCCTCCACCAGGGTGAAGCGCGCACCCAGCTCCTCGCCGGCGGCAAAGCTCGCGGCGAACACGTCCTTGACCCTGGAGAACCGCGCCGGCGCGAAGCCGGAAATCTCAACGCTCATAGGCGTTCAATACGCACTTCCGCGGTGGGATTCACGATCCGATCGGCCATGGCGACGATGGGGAGTTCTGGCGACTGCCACACCTCGGCCATGGCCACCACCTCGGCGGCCGCCCGGGCGGCCCGTTCGGCGGCGTCGCGGGGGTCGCGCCCCTCCACCAGCCCTGCGCCGAAGCTGGCGGTCACCAGATCGCCGGTGCCGTTGGGCGCCGTCTCCCGCTTCGGGTGGGCGAACAGCACCGCCTCTTCCTTGTCCACGTAGAGCAGGCCGATCTCGCCCGGACCGGCGGGCGCCGAGGTCACGAGGGCCGGCTTTCCCACCGCGCGAACGGCGTCGCGCGCATCGGCGGCCGTGACGATCTCACGGTCGGCGAGGAACCCCAGCTCCCAGAGATTTGGCGTGATCCAGTCCGCCTGCGGCACGAGCCGTTTCTCGACCGCCTCGGCGACCTCGTATTTCACGTAAAGGCCCCGCGGCGCGTCGCCCAGGATGGGGTCCACCAGCACAAGGGGCCGCGCGCCCCAGGCGTCGCTCCGCTCGGCGCCGCGCACCCGCTCGATCACCCCCGCGGCGATCTCCACCTGTTCCGGATCCGAGAAGTGGCCGGTGATGATCAGGTCCACGAGGCCGAACAGGGCGTCGGCCTCGATGTCCCCCAGCATGCGCCGGAACACGTCCGGCGAAGTCACCTCGCCCTGGCCGCCGCGCGCGGGCGTGCGGCCGAACATGACCGTGGGCGCCAGCACCGGGTCGATCTTGTGCGCCGCCAGCACGTACTGCTGCGCAGCGCCGCCGATGCGGGAGGCCGCCACGAAGGAGGAAAGGATAAGGGCTAGGGGCACATCGATGCCCCTAGCCCAAACAGCAAAGCTGAACCAGCCTTGTTTCCAGCCGGAAGGTGAATGTCCGCCGGAAGCTAGTAGCGGTAGTGCTCGGGCTTGAACGGCCCCTCCGGCGTGACGCCGATATAGTCAGCCTGTTCCTGGCTAAGCTTGGTGAGCTTGGCGCCCAGCTTGTCGAGATGGAGCATCGCCACCTTCTCATCCAGGTGCTTGGGCAGGGTGTAGACCTTCTTCTCGTACTTCGCGCCGTTCACCCACAGCTCGATCTGGGCCAGCGTCTGGTTGGTGAAGGAGGCGCTCATCACGAAACTGGGGTGGCCCGTGGCGTTGCCCAGGTTCACCAGGCGGCCTTCCGACAGGACGATGATCTTCTTGCCGTCCGGGAATTCCACGTGGTGGACCTGCGGCTTGATCTCGTCCCACTTGTAGTTGCGCAGGCCGGCGATCTGGATCTCGGAATCGAAGTGGCCGATGTTCGCCACGATGGCGTTGTTCTTCATCCGGCGCATGTGGTCGACGGTGAGGACGTCCTTGTTGCCGGTGGCCGTGACGAAGATGTCGCCCTTGTCGGCCGCGTCATCCATGGTGACGACCTCATAGCCTTCCATCGCCGCCTGCAGGGCGCAGATCGGGTCGACTTCGGTGACCATGACCCGGGCGCCGCCGTTGCGCAGCGAGGCCGCCGAGCCCTTGCCCACGTCGCCGTAGCCCAGGACCACCGCCACCTTGCCGGCCAGCATCACGTCGGTGCCACGGCGGATGGCGTCCACCAGGCTCTCACGGCAGCCGTAGAGGTTGTCGAACTTCGACTTGGTCACGCTGTCGTTGACGTTGATCGCGGTGAACGGCAGCTCGCCGCGCTCGTGCATCTGGTAGAGGCGGTGCACGCCCGTCGTGGTCTCTTCCGACACGCCCTTACAGGCGTCGCGGATGGCGGTGTAGAAGCCCGGCTTCTCCTTCAGGTACCGCTTCATCACGGCGAAGAGGGCTTCCTCCTCCTCGTTGGTCGGGTTGTTGAGGAGGCTGGGGTCCTTCTCGGCCTTGGGCCCCAGGACGCAGAGCAGGGTCGCATCGCCGCCGTCGTCGAGGATCAGGTTCGGATAGCCGCCGTCGTGCCACTCGAAGATCTTGTGGGCGTATTCCCAGTACTCGACCAGCGTCTCGCCCTTGATGGCGAAGACCGGCGTGCCCTTGGCCGCGATCGCCGCGGCCGCGTGGTCCTGGGTGGAGAAGATGTTGCACGAGGCCCAGCGGACCTCGGCGCCCAGGGCCTGCAGCGTCTCGATCAGAACCGCGGTCTGGATCGTCATGTGCAGCGAGCCGGCGATGCGCGCGCCCTTGAGCGGCTGCGACTTGCCGAACTCGGCGCGCGTGGCCATCAGGCCCGGCATCTCGGTTTCGGCGATTTCGATTTCCTTGCGGCCCCAGTCGGCCAGCGACAGGTCCTTCACGACATAGTCGGTCATCTTCGATCCTGATCGGAGTGATATCAGCGTTGCCGGCCCCTATAGCCGCGCGCCCGCCACGGATCAACTCGCATATAAGGAAATCTTTATACGACCATCGTTGCCCGCCGCAAGGTGACCGGTCTATCCCGGCGCGTCCTTCCGTGGAGTAAAGACCATGAACGCGCCCGTCCGCATCGCCGATCCCGCCCAGCCGCGCCACGACTGGACGCTGGAAGAGGTCGAGGCGCTGTTCGAGCTGCCGTTCACCGAGCTGGTGTTCCGCGCGGCCGAGGTCCACCGGCGCTGGTTCGACCCCACCGAACTGCAACTGTCCCAACTACTGTCGGTGAAGACCGGCGGGTGCCCCGAGAACTGCGGCTATTGCAGCCAGTCGCAGCACTTCAAGACCGCCACCAGCGCCTCGAAGCTGCTGGACGCGGACGTCGTCATCGCCGCCGCCCGCGACGCCAAGGCGGGCGGGGCCCAGCGCTTCTGCATGGGCGCGGCGTGGCGCGACGTGAAGGACCGCGACCTGCCCAGGGTGGCCGCCATGATCTCCGGCGTGAAGGCCCTCGGCCTGGAGACCTGCGCGACCCTCGGGATGCTGACGCCGGTCCAGGCGAAGGCGCTGAAGGACGCCGGCCTCGACTACTACAACCACAACCTGGACACCGGCCCGGACTATTACGACAAGGTCGTCACCACCCGGACCTACCAGGATCGCCTGGAGACCCTCGCGGCCGTGCGCGATGCGGGCCTGAGCACCTGCTGCGGCGGCATCGTGGGCATGGGCGAGACGCGCCGCGACCGCGCCGGTCTGCTGCACCAACTCGCCACGCTGCCCAGCCATCCGGAAAGCCTGCCGATCAACGACCTGATGCCCATCCCCGGCACCCCGCTTGGCGAATCCCCGCCTGTCGACCCGCTGGAGTTCGTGCGGATGATCGCGGTGGCGCGGCTGGTCTGCCCCAAGGCCATGGTCCGCATCGCTGCCGGGCGCGAGCACATGTCGAAGGAGCTGCAGGCGCTCTGCTTCCTGGCCGGCGCCAATTCGATCTTTGTCGGCGCCCGTCTGCTGACGACCGACAACCCCGGCCGCGACAACGACGACGCGCTTCTGGCCGACCTGAAGATGCGGCCGATGGGTAGCGGGGTGGCTTAGAGCCCCAGCTCCGAGGCGCGGAGAGACCCTGGGCTTCAACCCCCTCCCCCTTCGGGACCTCCCCCCGTGGGGGAGGACCTGGGAATGGATGCTCCCCCACTGGGGGAGCTCGCGAAGCGAGAGGGGGTACGAGCGCGCGAGCATGCCGAACAGGAGTTGTCGGGACGACCCTAGCTCAGCCGTCCTCCGACCCCTATCTGGGTGGCTTCGAGGAGAGCGCGTGCAGCCGATCATTTCCATCCAGGGCCTGGCGAAGACCTATGCCGGCGGCTTCCAGGCCCTGAAGGGCGTCGACCTCGAGATTCGCAAGGGCGAGATCTTCGCCCTGCTGGGTCCGAACGGCGCCGGCAAGACCACCCTGATCGGCATCGTCTGCGGCCTGGTGCGGATGACCGCGGGGACCGTCGTCGCCGACGGCCACGACATCCAGAAGGACTTCCGGGCCGCGCGGATGAAGATCGGCCTTGTGCCGCAGGAGATCTCCACCGACGCCTTCGAGAAGGTGTGGGACACGGTGAAGTTCAGCCGCGGGCTGTTCGGCCGGCCGCCGAACGACGCCTATCTGGAGAAGGTCCTGAAGGACCTCAGCCTGTGGGACAAGAAGGACACCAAGATCATGGCGCTCTCGGGCGGCATGAAGCGGCGGGTGATGATCGCCAAGGCGCTCAGCCATGAACCCTCGATCCTGTTCCTGGACGAACCCACCGCCGGCGTGGACGTGGAGCTGCGCCGCGACATGTGGGAGATGGTCCGGGGCCTGCGCGAGCAGGGCGTCACCATCATCCTGACCACCCACTACATCGAGGAAGCCGAGGAGATGGCCGACCGGATCGGGGTCATTTCGCGCGGCGAGCTGATCCTGGTGGAGGACAAGGACGTCCTCATGCGCAAGCTGGGCAAGAAACAGCTGACCCTGCATCTGCAGGAGCCGCTGCAGGCCTTGCCGGCCGGGCTGGAGGCCTATGCCCTGGAGCTGGCCGCGGAGGGCTCCGAACTGGTCTACACCTTCGACGCCCAGGCCGAGACCACCGGCATCGCCGACCTGATGAAGCGGCTCGCCGAACGCGGCGTCGACTTCAAGGACCTCCGGACCCAGGAGAGTTCGCTCGAGGACATTTTCGTCAGCCTCGTGAGGGCCCGCGCATGAACCCCCACGCCGTCCGCGCCATCTATCTGTTCGAAATGCACCGGTGGGTCCGGACCATCGTCCAGAGCGTCGCCGCTCCGGTGATCACGACCTCGCTCTATTTCATCGTCTTCGGCGCCGCCATCGGCAGCCGCATGCCGTCGATCGACGGGGTCAGCTACGGCGCCTTCATCGTGCCCGGCCTGCTGATGCTGTCGATCCTGACCGAGAGCATCTCCAACGGCTCGTTCGGCATCTACATGCCGAAGTTCGCCGGCACGATCTACGAGGTGCTGTCGGCGCCGATTTCCGCCGTGGAGGTGGTGCTGGGCTACGTGGGCGCGGCGGCGACGAAATCCGTCGTGCTGGGCCTGGTGATCCTGGCCACCGCGCGGATCTTCGTGCCCTACGAGATCAACCATCCGCTGCTCATGCTGGCCTTCCTGGTGCTGACGTCGGTGACCTTCAGCCTGTTCGGGTTCCTCACCGGCATCTGGGCCGACGGCTGGGAGAAGCTGTCGATCATCCCGATGCTGGTGATCACGCCGCTGACCTTCCTGGGCGGCAGCTTCTATTCCATCGACATGCTGCCGGGCGCCTGGAAGACGATCGCCCTCTTCAACCCGGTGGTCTACCTGGTCAGCGGCTTCCGCTGGAGCTTCTACGGCGTCTCGGACGTGGGCGTGGGCGTCAGCCTGGCCGCCACGCTCGGCTTCCTGGCGCTGTGCCTGGCGGCCGTGACCTGGATCTTCCGCACCGGCTGGCGGCTGAAGACCTGAGGCTAGGTCCTACAATTGCTCCCCGTCGGGGGAGCTGTCAGCGAAGCTGACTGAGGGGGCTTCCACTCAAACGGTTGCGAGCACGCACAGCTTGGAGAACAATTGAAGAACATATAGCGTCGCGGGATGCAGGCGCGACACGACACCCGCGACTTTGCCCGGACGCTACGCAGGCAGTTGAGCCTCCCTGAGGGCCTACTTTGGCGCGCGATCAAGGGCAGGAAGGCGGGTGGATTGCACTTCCGCAAGCAACATCCGCTCGGGCCTTATGTGCTCGACTTCTACTGCCACCAAGCCCGGCTTTGCGTAGAGGTCGATGGCGCGTCACACGGAATGGGCCAGCAGGCTTCGAAGGACGAGCGCCGTGACGGATGGGTTGCGGAAAAGGGGATCCGCATCCTGCGCATATCGGCATCGTGCATTCTCGATGACGTCGATGACGCTGTGCGGATGATTGTATCCGCCGCTGAGGGCGATGATCTGGGTTCTGAGTGGAAGCCCCCTCCGTCGCCTTCGGCGACACCTCCCCCGCCGGGGAGGAATTGAGTGAGAATCTCCTACTCGTCCTCGTCGAACCGGGCGGCGACCAGATCGGCCAGGGCCTTCACGGCCTCGTCCGCCTGGTCGCCCTCGGCTGCGATGTCGATGCAGCAGCCGGGGGCGGCGGCCAGCATCATCAGGCCCATGATGGAGCGGGCGTCGACCGTCTGGCCGTCCTTGGAAACCTTGACCTCGGCGTCGAACGCCGCGGCCAGCTTCACGAATTTCGCCGAGGCGCGGGCGTGCAGCCCCCGCTTGTTGACGATCTCGACGGTGCGGCCCGCTTCGCTCAGCTACTTCTCTCCGGCCAGGACGTAGGACGCCACGGAGATGTACTTTCGCCCGGCTTCCTGCGCCGCGGCAACAGCATCTTCGAGGCTGACCCGGTTCCGGAGGCTGGCGAGCTTGATCAGCATGGGAAGATTGAGGCCGGCGATGACCTCGGCCTTGGTCTGTTCCATCACCGAGATGGCCAGGTTCGACGGCGTGCCGCCGAACATGTCAGTGAGCAGGATCACGCCCGCGCCGGACTCCACGCGCCCGCAGGCGGCCAGGATGTCCTGCCGGCGACGCTCCATATCGTCCTCGGGACCGATGCAGATGGCTTCCACGGCGGCCTGCGGGCCGACCACGTGCTCCATGGCGTAGACGAACTCTTGCGCCAGCCGGCCGTGAGTGACGATCACGAGGCCGATCATGCCCGACAATCCAAGGGTATCCCCACCCGTGACGGCGCCCGAGGAGAGGCGCGAGCCGAGCTAGATACGCCTCTTGTGCGCCGCGTCAAAGGCCTGCATCGCGCGGCTTAGTTTCGCAGGAGCCGAGGTTTCGAACGGGGCAACCGCCAGAAGTGGAATTGGAATTCCAAGGATCGTCTCGGTTGCAGGATCGGGGATCCGCTCCGGGGCTTCCAGGCGGACGAGCCCCACGATCTCGCAGAACGCCAGGGGTTCGACCGTGATCACGTCGACGCCCCGGACCTCGATCAGTCCGAGCAACCCATCCGGCGCCCGCCCCCAGAGCCGTCCGCCCGAGGCCCACGTCAGCACCCGGTCGTCGGCCACGAGGCGGAACCCATGGTCCAGGGCCCGCAGCGCCAGGTCGCTCTTGCCGGATCCCGACGGCCCTTCGATCAGGACGCCACGCCACAGCCCGCCGACCCGATGCGCCACCAGGCCCGCATGCCGGATCAAGGCGCGGCCTCGGGCAGGGTCAGCACGAACATGGCGCCCAGGACGCGGCCCTCGGCGCCCGTCCGGTTCTCGGCGCGCAGCGTGCCGCCGTGGGCCGTGGCGATCTGCCGGGCGATGGAGAGGCCGAGGCCGGAGTTCCCGCCGAACGCCGCGCCCTTGGGGCGAGAGGTGTAGAAGCGCTCGAAGACCGTCTCGAGGTTCTCCGGGGGGATGCCCGGCCCGTTGTCCGAGACGGTGACGATCGCCTCGCCCTTGACCCGCACCATGCCGACGTTCACCGCATCGCCGGGCGGGCTGAACGAGCGGGCGTTGTCGATCAGGTTGCGCACGATCTGACCCAGCGGGCCCTCGCGGCCCATGACGGTCACGGCCTCCATGCCCTGGTGCGGGGTGAAGCGGACCTGCACGTCGCCGGGCTTCGCCGTCGCCTGGTACAGCGCCACGATGTCGCCGATGAGCCGGCCCAGGTCGATGATCCGCGGCTGGTCGCGCGAGAGCTCGGCGTCCAGCCGCGAGGCGTTCGAGATGTCCGTCACCAGCCGGTCCAGCCGCTGGACGTCGTTCTTCAGCACGTTCAGCAGCCGTTCGCGCGCAGCCGGGTCGCTGACCAGGTCCAGGGTCTCCACCGCCGAGCGGAGCGAGGTGAGCGGATTGCGGATTTCGTGCGCCACGTCGGCGGCGAAGCTTTCGATGGCGTCCATGCGCTCGCTGAGGGCGTGGGTCATGGCCTCCAGGCTGCGGGTCAGGTCGCCGACCTCGTCGTCGCGCCTGGCCAGGTCGGGCAGGGAGATCGCCCGCGCCCGGGCCTGACGCACCCGGTCGGCGGCGCGCGCCATCCGCAGCACCGGCTGGGCCACCAGGCTGTTCAACAGCAGCGACGAGGCGACGGTCACGGAGATCGCGATCAGGATGAAGGGGATCAGCGCCCGGCGCTCCTGGGCGATGATGGCGTCGACGTCGCTGGCCTCCAGCGTCACCACGCCCAGCACGGCCCGGACGTGCTGGATCGGGATCGAGACCGAGACCACTCTTCGGCCGGTGTCGCTCTGGCGCATGCCGGCCCAGCGCCGGCCCTGCAGCGCCACGCCCACCTCGCGCGCCAAGGTCGCCTCGACCTGGCTGCTGGTCGGGCGCGCCGGCCGGGGCATCAGGCTGAAGCCCCGCTCCTCGTTCTCGCTGCCGCGCGCCGGGGGCAGTTCGCGCCGCTCGACGGCGTCGGCCATCCAGTCGCTGTCGGCGACCAGCCGCCCCTGGCTGTCGAACAGCCGGGCACGCTGGGCCCGGGGGTTGGACAGGGTCTGCAGCAGCTCGGTGGCGAGGGCGGCGTCCATGGCCGGCTCGGGCTCGCCCACCGTGGCGGCCTGGTTGAGGATGCTGGCGATCAGCTCGCCCTGCGTGGACAGGCTGTCGATGCGCGCGTTCACCAGCCCCTGGCGAAGCTCGTTCAGCACCAGCGCCCCGACGATCAGCACCGCCAGGCCCAGCAGGTTGAGCGCCAGGATCAGCCGGCCGAGGCGCGACCCCGGCAGGCCGCGGAACCGCGCGCGGCGGACCGGCGGCGCGCTGGCGCCGGCCGCCGCCTCGCCCGCCGTCGGCTCAGGACTCCCGGTAGCGGTAGCCGACGCCATAGAGGGTTTCGATCGCGTCGAACTCAGGATCCACCTCGCGGAACTTCTTCCGCATGCGCTTGATGTGGCTGTCGATGGTGCGGTCATCGACATAGACCTGATCGTCGTAGGCCGCGTCCATCAGGTTGTCGCGGCTCTTCACGAAGCCGGGCCGCTGGGCCAGCGACTGGAGCAGCAGGAACTCGGTGACCGTCAGCTTCACCGGCTTGCCGTCCCACAGGCTCTCGTGGCGGGCCGGGTCCAGCGTCAGCTTGCCGCGCTTCAGCGCCCGGGCCGCCACCTCGGCGGCGGAGGCCGAGGCGGGCCCCGCCGTGAACCCGATGATCAAGATCACCAACATCGTGGCGCTGCTGCTGCTGGCGATCCTGGCCCACGGCGTGGTCGGCTAACCTCCGACACCCAGACTGGACGGAAGGCCCCGGAGAGCGATCTCCGGGGCCTTTGCATTTTGGGCTTGGGGGCAGGGGGCGCATGACCGCTTGACGATGAGAACAAAAGAGGAATAAGAACGAATACGGAACGCGCCAACAGGTTCTCCACAGGCGCTCAACAAGAGGATTGGCGAAGATGGTTCGTCTGGCCCGGGAATCGCTGGCGTTTGCGTCGGTGGCGAGCTTTGTCTGGATGGTCTGTTCGGTGGCCGGTCTGATGGGCTGACCGCCATGCGAATGGGGGAGATGGCGCAGGTGCAGGGCGGTAGTGAAGGCTTCGTCCACCTGAGGGTCCGCTCCGCCTATTCGCTTCTGGAGGGCGCCATCAAGGCCGACAAGATCGGCGCCCTGGCCAAGGCCGATCACATGCCCGCGGTCGCCATCGCCGACCGGGCCAATCTGTTCGGCGCCCTCGAGTTTTCCGTGGCCACCAAGGGCGAGGGCGTCCAGCCGATCATTGGTTGCGCCCTGCCGGTGAGCGGGATCGGCGAGGCCCTGCCTGAACGCTGGGCCAAGACGCCTACCGTCATGCTGCTGGCCCAGAGCGAGCAGGGCTACCTCAACCTCTGCGACCTCTCCTCGTTCGCTTACCTGGACATCGAGCCCAGCGACGAGCCGCACGTGCCGTGGGAGAAGGTCTGCCAGTTCTCGGACGGGCTGATCCTGCTCTCCGGCGGGCCGGACGGGCCGGTTGACCACCTTTTCGCGGCCGGCAAGGTCAAGGAGGGCCGCGCGGCCCTCGCCGAGATGAACCGGGTTTTCGGCGACCGCTTCTATGTAGAGCTGCAGCGGCACGGCGCCGCCGCCGAGGCCGCCGCCGAGGGCGAGCTGGTGGCCTTCGCCTATGACGAGGACGTGCCGCTCGTCGCCACCAACGACGTCTATTTCAAGAACGCCAAGGCCTATGCCGCGCACGACGTGCTGCTGTGCATCGCCGACGGCAGCTTCGTGGGCCAGGACGAGCGGCGGCGGGTGACGCCCGAGCACGGGTTCAAGTCCGCCGCCGAGATGCGGGCGCTGTTCGCCGACCTGCCGGAGGCCTGCGACAACACCCTCGATATCGCCCGGCGCTGCGCCTTCATGGTCAGCAAGCGCGATCCCTTGCTGCCGCGGTTCACCGAGGGTGAACGCTCCGAGGCTGACGAACTGGCGCAGCAGGCGCGCGAGGGATTGAAGGCGCGGATGGCCAAGGGGCAGGCCAATGTCTTCCCCGTCGAGGACTACGAGGCGCGCCTGGAGCGTGAGATCCAGGTGATCACCCAGATGGGGTTCCCCGGCTACTTCCTGATCGTGTCGGACTTCATCAAATGGGCCAAGGCGCGGGGCATCCCGGTGGGCCCGGGGCGTGGCTCGGGCGCCGGCTCGCTGGTGGCCTATTCGCTGACCATCACCGACCTCGATCCCCTGCGCTACGGCCTGCTGTTCGAGCGCTTCCTGAACCCCGAACGCGTGTCGATGCCCGACTTCGACATCGACTTCTGCCAGGAGCGGCGGGAGGAGGTGATCGCCTATGTCCAGCAGCGCTACGGCCGGGACAAGGTCGCCCAGATCATCACCTTCGGCACCCTGCAGGCGCGCGCCGTGCTGCGGGACGTCGGCCGGGTGTTGCAGCTCCCGCTGGGGCACGTGGACCGGCTGGCCAAGATGGTGCCGGCCAATCCTGCCAATCCCGTGACCCTGGCCCAGGCCATCGAGATGGAGCCGCGGCTGCAGGAGGAGCGCCGGCGCGACGAGGCGGTGGCGCGGCTGCTGGACATCGCGCTGGAGCTGGAGGGGCTCTACCGGAACGCTTCCACTCACGCCGCCGGCGTGGTGATCGGTGACCGACCCCTGACCCGGCTTACGCCGCTCTACCGCGATCCGCGTTCCGAACTGCCGGCCACCCAGTTCAACATGAAGTGGGTCGAGAGCGCCGGGCTGGTGAAGTTCGACTTCCTGGGCTTGAAGACGCTCACCGTGATCGACCGGGCGGTGAAACACCTCGAGAAGCGCGGGGCCGCGGTCGACATGGCCGCCCTGCCGCTGGATGACGAGAAGACCTACGAGCTGATGAGCAACGCGCTCACCATCGGGGTCTTCCAGCTCGAAGGGCAGGGGATGCGCGACACCCTGCGCCAGCTTCGCCCCGGCTCGATCGAGGACGTCACGGCCGTGGGCGCGCTGTACCGCCCCGGCCCGATGGACAACATCCCGGCGTTCATCGACTGCAAGTTCGGCCGCAAGCCGATCGACTTCCTACACCCGACGCTGGAGGGCGTGCTCCGGGAGACCTACGGCATCATCGTCTACCAGGAGCAGGTGATGCAGATCGCCCAGATCCTGGCGGGCTACAGCCTGGGCGAAGCCGACCTGCTGCGCCGCGCCATGGGCAAGAAGAAGAAGGAGGAGATGGACCTCCAGCGCGCGCGGTTCATCTCCGGGGCGGAGGCCAAAGGCGTGCCGCCGGCCCAGTCGGGGGCGATCTTCGACCTCGTCGACAAGTTCGCAGGCTACGGCTTCAACAAGAGCCACGCCGCCGCCTATGCCGTGGTGAGCTACCAGACCGCCTGGCTGAAGGCGAACGCGCCGGTCGAGTTCTTCGCCGCATCCATGAGCCTGGATATCGCCAACACCGACAAGCTGTCGGTGTTCTACCAGGACGCCAAGCGGTTCGGCGTGAAGATCCGCCCGCCGTGCGTGAACCGCTCGTCGGCGGATTTCGAGGTCGAGGACGGCGAGGTGCTCTATGCGCTGGGCGCGATCCGCAACGTCGGCATGCAGGCCATGGAGCACGTGGTGCAGGTGCGGCGCGAGGGCGGGCCGTTCACCGACATCTTCGACTTCGTCGAGCGGGTCGACCCGCGTCAGGTCAACAAGCGTACGTTCGAGACCCTGGCCCGGGCCGGCGCCTTCGACGCGATCCACGAGAACCGGGCGCAGCTGGTCGAGGCGGCCGACCACCTGATCGCCCACGGACAAGGCGTGAACGCGCGGGAGACGTCGGAGCAGGCGGACTTCTTCGCCTCCGACAAGACCGACGCGCGCCATGCGGTCGAGCGCAAGATGCCCCGGCGCGATCCGTGGACACCGACGGAGCGCCTCGACGAGGAGCTGTCTGCGGTCGGCTTCTATCTTTCGGGCCATCCGCTGGACGACCTCGTGGAGGCGCTGCGGCGCAAGCGCACCGACCTCCTGACCGACGCCATCGCCAAGGCCGTGGCCGGCGCCGAGGCGCTGCGGATGGCGGGCGTGATCCGCCGCAAGCAGGAGCGGCCGTCGCGGTCAGGCGAGAAGTTCGCCTTCGTCACCTTCTCCGACCCGACGGGTGAGTACGAAGTGCTGTTCCCGCCCGAGTCGCTGAAGAAGTGCCGCGACCAGTTGGAACCCGGCAAGGCGGTCTCGATCCGCGTTCGCTGCAAGGCTAGCGAGGGCGAGGTGCGGTTCTTCGGCGAGAGCGTGGAGCCGGTGGAAAAAGCGGTCGAGAATGTGGTGGCGGGACTGCGCGTGCACCTGGCCCCCCGCAGCGCCGAGATCGAGGCGCTCAAGCGGCGGCTCGAGACCGTGACCAACGCGCGTGGGGGCGAGATCGTGCTGGTGGCCGGGCTGGACGGCGGTCGCGAGGTGGAACTGAAGCTTCCGGGTCGCTTCACCCTGGATGGGGCCGTGCGCGGCGCCATCAAGACAGCGCCCGGCGTGGTCTTCGTCGAGGACCTGTGAGGGCGGCGTCGCTCGGGCTGGTGCTGGCCGCAGCTTGCGCCCAGGGCGCGCAGGCGGCCCGGCCCTCAACCGTGCCCGAGCTGGTGGCGTGGGCCCAGGCGCATCTCACGGGCGTCGAGGACTGGCCCCTGCTGGGGTTCGACGCGAGCGGCATGATCCTCGCCAGTCCGGAAGGCGCTGCGTTGCGGTCCGACGGCGTGGTCGAGGGCGATCTGCGACAGGAGTTCTTCGAACCCATCGAATTGGACGGGCGAGTGATGCGTTCGGCGGCGGCGCGATGGGCGGTCGACTGTTCGGGCCAGCGATACGCGATCCTGTCCATGACCCTCTACGCCCGCAACAACCTGACCGACCAGATCGGCGAACGCACGGCCGACAAGCCGGACTGGCGCCCCCGCGACGCCATGTCGGGCGCTGCGATCGACGCCATGTGCGAGGCGGTGCGAAGCGGCGTGCGCCTGGATGCGCCACAGCCTTAGCGTGAATTCTTAAGGTCTGCGCGACGAAAGATCGCGCTTTGAACACAAGAGGTGGCCATGAACTTCGGGATCGCAGTGTTCGCAGCCGTGGCGCTGGCGGCAGGACCCGCCGCGGCCGAGTTCGGATCCGCCCAGCCGAAGAAGCCCTGGGGCGAACGTGGACCTACCGTGACGTCCAAACCGCGGCCATCACAGGCCTACGGCGTCCCCGCAGCGCCCGCAGCCCCCGCCTACACGGGGCCGACCACGGCCAAGACCTATGGCCCGCCGGCGACGCCAAAGGCCGAGCCCTTCAAGCCCTACCAACCCTACAAGCCCAACAGCGTGTTCGGTCCCGACGGGAAGAAGAGGCGCGACTAGGCCGTCAGGCGCGGACTGACCTAGCGACGGTCGCCCGGACGGTTGCCGGGGACGCCCTCGTCGTCTTGCGGGAGCATGCTGCCGCGGCCGACGCTGCCGAGCAGCTGTTCGAGCACGGTCATCTCGCGGCCGCGCGTCGGGGTCTCGCGGTTGTTGTACGCGATAACCTTGCCGTCCTTGAGGGTGTAGACGTTGACCGTCTCCACCATCTCGCTGTCCTTGTTGAACTGGATGGCCGTGACGTTGCGGGCGGTGACCCGCGGCTTGCGGAAGGCCACGCGTTCCTTGACCTGGTTCACGTAGAACCAGACGTTCGGGTCGAAGGTGGACTGCACGGAAGGCGAGCCCAGCTTGGCGCGGACGGTGGACTTGGTGTCCGTGCCGACCTTCACGTCCTTGGGATCGCTGTCGATGGCCTGGAAGCCCGAGTAGCTGGTGATCGGCGAGCAGGCCGAAAGCCCGGCGCCGGCCAGGGTGGCGATGGCGAGAGCGGCGAGGGCGGCTTTGCGGGACATCAGGACTCGTTTCTGGGCGCCAATCGGGCGAGAGCCTTTGACCTATCGCCGGCCGCCCCTTAGTTCAATGCCGCCTTTAGCCACGCCTTCGGGCGAAATCGAGGCCATTCCATGCTGAAGCGCCTGTTCAAGCCGAGGCCGACACAAGTCGCGGGGCAGGAGCTGTACGCGCGCGTCGTGGCCCAGTCGCGGACCCCGGCCCTCTACGCCGATCTGGGCGCCCCGGACACGCCCGAAGGCCGGTTCGAGGTCTACAGCCTGCATACCTACCTGTTGCTCGAGCGGCTGAAGGGGCAGGGCGCCCAGGCGGCGGACACGGCGCAGGTGCTGTTCGACACCTACCTCAGCGGCCTGGACCATGGGCTGCGGGAGCTCGGGGTCGGAGATCTTTCGGTGGGCAAGCGGATGCGCAAGCTGGGGGAGGCCTTCTACGGCCGGGTTCATTCCTTCGAGGCGGCGCTGGCGGCGCTGCCGGACCGGGCGGCGCTGGAGGACGTGCTGGCGCGCACGGTCTACGCCAAGGCCGACGCCGCGAACGCTCCGCGCCTGGCGGACTATGTGATCGCCCAGCGCGAGGCCCTGGCGCACCAGGACCTGGACCGGCTGAACGCCGGCGAGGTGACGTGGAGGCCGCTGTGAGCTGGGCCAAGCCGGTGAAGCTGCACGAGCTCGGCCGCGGGCCGGTGCGCCTGACCCTGGAGCCGGATGCGGCTGACCGGGCCGCGGTGGCCAAGCAACTGGGCCTCAGGAGCTTGCCGTCGCTCTCCGCCCGGGTGACCGTGAAGCCCTGGCTGGACGGGGCGGAGATCACCGGCCGGTTCGAGGCCGTGGTGGAACAGGTATGCGGCGTGACCCTGGACCCGTTCGAGCAGGCCCTGGAGGGTGAGATCGACGTGCGCGTCGTGCCGGCGGGCAGCCCCCACGCGGCGTCCCCGGATGGCGGCGAGCTGGAGCTTGACCCCGACGCGCCAGACGCGCCCGACGTGCTGGAAACGGACGCCGTGGACGTGGCGGGCTATGTGGTCGAGCATCTGGCGCTGGAGCTGGACCCGTTCCCGCGCAAGCCGGGCGCCACGTTCGACTATCAGCCGCCGGAGGAGGAGACTTCGCCCTTCGCCGCGCTGAAGAAGCTCACCGATCCAAAGCCCTAGTTTCCAGTCGGCAATTCGCAGGAGTAAGGTCGCGCGCCGAATCCCGTTCGCGCCCGGCGTCGGCCGGAGTAAGGAACGGTTCGGCGTGAGAACGGGATACTCTGCATCACCGCGATCGGCATTCCCGGTCGCCAGGGGACGAAAGCACTCAATTTGACCCAATCCCTGGTGATTTCCGTCGACGCCATGGGCGGCGACAACGGGCCGACCGTGGTCGTTCCGGCCTGCGCCGTCGCCCTGCAGGAGCTGCCCGCGCATGCGCGCCTGCTGATCCACGGTGACGAGGCGGCGATCCGGGGTGAGTTGGACCGCTGCAGGGTGCCAGAGGGACGCGTCGAGGTGCGGCACGCCGAACGGGTCATCGCCATGGACGAGAAGCCGGCTCAGGCCCTGCGCCGCGGTAAAGGCACCTCGATGTGGGCGGCCGTCGAGGCGATCCGCGAGGGGCAGGCGGCGGTGGCGGTCTCGGCCGGCAACACCGGCGCCCTGATGGCGATATCCAAGCTCATCCTGCGGATGAGCGCCGACCTGGACCGTCCGGCGCTCACCGCCAGCATCCCGCATGCCCGGGGCGTGACGACCTTCCTCGACGTGGGCGCCAATGTGGATTGCGACGCCGAGCGGCTGGTGGAGTTCGCGATCATGGGCGAGGCCTATCACCGGGCCGCCCATGGCGTGGCGCGGCCGACGGTGGGGCTGCTCAACGTGGGCTCCGAGGAGATGAAGGGCCACGAGGAGGTCCGCGAGGCCAACCGGATCCTGCGCGAGGGCAAGATCGACCTGGACTACCGCGGCTTCGTGGAGGGCGACGACATCACCCACGGGGCGGTGGACGTGGTGGTGACGGACGGCTTCACCGGGAACGTCGCCCTGAAGGCGATGGAGGGCGCGGCGCGGTTCATGTACAGCGAGCTGCGCGCCGCCCTGACCTCGGGTCCGATGACCAACCTCGGCGCCCTCCTGGCGCGGCCCTCGCTGCGCCGCTTCCGCGACAAGATGAGCCCGCCGCCGGCCGCGCCGCTGCTGGGCCTGAACGGCTTGGTCCTCAAATGCCATGGGGGCGCCGACGCCCGCGATTTCGCGAAGGCGATCCGGGCGGCGGCCGACGTGGCGCAAAGCGGGTTTGCGTCCGAGATCGAACGGAATATGAGGCGGCTTCCCGCCGCCCTCGCGCCGGCGAACCCCGCATCCGCGGACGGAGCCGCCTGAATTGTCAAAAGTCCTGCGTTCCGTGGTCACCGGCGTCGGCGGCTATCTCCCCGACCGGATCGTCACCAACGACGAGCTCGCCAAGATCGTCGACACTTCCGACGAATGGATCCGCGAGCGGACCGGCATCCGCCAGCGCCACCAGGCGGCCGACGACCAGCCCGTGTCGGACCTGGCCGTGGCCGCGGCGCGACGAGCGCTGGAGGCCGCGGGCCGCACGCCGGACGACGTGGACCTGATCATCGTCGCCACCACCACGCCGGATCTTACCTTTCCCGCCGTGGCCACTATCGTGCAGCGCAAGCTGGGCTGTCCGGTCGGCATCGCCTTCGACGTGCAGGCCGTGTGCTCCGGCTTCGTCTACGCCCTGTCGACAGCCGACGGCTTCGTGGCCCGCAACCGGTCGAAATGCGCCCTGGTGATCGGCGCCGAGGCCATGACGCGGCTTATGGACTGGACCGACCGCGGCACCTGCGTGCTGTTCGGCGACGGGGCCGGAGCGGTCGTGCTGGAGCCGGGCGAGGGCGAGGGGACCACCGCCGACCGGGGGCTGCTGGGCTTCGCCCTGCGGGCCGACGGGACCAAGCAGGAGCTGCTCTACGTGGACGGTGGCGTCTCCACCAACCGCCAGACCGGCTATCTGCGCATGCAGGGCAACCAGGTGTTCCGCCACGCCGTCGTGAACATCTCCGAGGCGGTGCGGGCGGCGGCGGAGGACGCCGGGATCGAGGTGTCCGCCGCCGACTGGTTCATCCCCCACCAGGCCAACCAGCGCATCCTCGAAGGCGTCGCCAAGCGGCTGGGTATCGACGAGAGCAAGGTGATCTCGACGGTGGCCGAACACGCGAACACATCGGCGGCTTCGATTCCCCTTGCGCTCGACCAGGGCGTGAAGGACGGTCGCATCAAGCCCGGCCAACTGCTGCTGCTGGAGGCCATGGGCGGCGGATTGACCTGGGGCGCCTGCGTGCTGCGCCTTTGACGGGCGGTTAGGCTTAAGCTGTAAAGCGTGACTTGAAGTCTTTGTGGCAATGGGACAATCAAGACGCATGAACGACATGTCGGTGGGGACCAGGGCCATCATGAAGGGCGCGACGGTGACGCGGGCCGACCTGTGCGAGTCGGTGCACGAACAGGTGGGCCTCACCCGTCAGGATTGCTCCGAGCTGGTCGAGCGGGTCCTCGAGCTGATGTGCCAGGCGCTGGAGCGCGGGGAGCAGGTGAAGCTTTCCGGGTTCGGCGTGTTCCAGGTCCGGGCCAAGCGCGCCCGGATGGGCCGCAACCCCAAGACCGGGGAACCGGCCGCGATCGACCCGCGCCGGGTCATCGGCTTCCGCGCGTCGCAGGTGATGAAGGCGCGCGTCGACCGAGCCCTCTCGCGGTGACGGCCGCGTAGGCCCATGGCCAAGGGGCCCGAAGCGTTCCGCACCATCTCCGAAGCGGCGGACGAGCTTCACGTGCCCCAGCACGTCCTGCGGTTCTGGGAAACCAAGTTCACCTTCATCAAGCCCATGAAGCGGGCCGGCGGGCGCAGGTTCTACCGCCCCGCCGATATCGCGGTGCTGCACGGCGTCCGCAGCCTGCTGCATGACCAGGGCTACACCATCAAGGGCGTTCAGAAGCTCCACCGCGAGCACGGGCTCAAGCACCTCGTGGCGGCCGGGGAGGGCGTTGCGCCGCCCGCAGCGCCTGCGGAAAAGGCTGCGGCGGCGGCGCCGAAGGCCGCGGCCACGTCGGCAAAGCCCGTCGGCGACACCTCGGCCCTGCTGGCCGCGCTCCGCGACCTCGAAGCCGCAAAAACGCGGCTGGACGGGCTGCTGAAGGAGTAGGGGGAAATCTCGCCGCCGGCCGCTGGTCGGAGCGACAGGATTTGAACCTGCGACCCCTTGACCCCCAGTCAAGTGCGCTACCAAGCTGCGCCACGCTCCGAAGGGCCAGGCGGCGAGGCGCGTCTTCTAGCGGATAGATGGATCAGGGCAAGGCCGAAGTTCAGGCCCGGGGCCCGGGCTCGCGGTTCATCCACCGGATCAGCGGGAAGAGGGGCACGCCCCAGGCCGTGCCGGCGACGCCGTAGTAAAGCAGCTGGACCGCCCAGTGGCCGGGGACGTAGTCGCCGAGGGTGGCGACCACGGCCACGTAGAGGCCGCAGAACGCCAGGATGCCGATGAGGCCAATGAACTTGCGCAGGCGCGGGGACATGCCGCCTCATAGAGCGCTGGAGGCCTGGGCGGAAGCCGGCTAGAGAGCGCGCCTAAGTTCGGCCCATAAAGTGCGCCACCGCCCGTCGATGACTTCGTTCCTGCGTTCCGACCGTTCGAGACCCGTGGCCATCTGGCTGCTGGTGGTGGCCGCGTTCGTGCTGGGCATGGTGATCGTGGGCGGCGCCACCCGGCTCACCGACTCGGGCCTGTCGATCACCCAGTGGAAGCCGGTGACCGGCGCCATTCCGCCACTGAGCGACGCCGACTGGCAGCGCGAGTTCGGCCTGTACAAGCAGATCCCGCAGTACAGCCAGCTGAACGCCGGGATGAGCCTGTCCGACTTCAAGACCATCTATTGGTGGGAGTGGTCGCACCGGCTGCTGGGCCGCGTGCTGGGGCTGGTCTTCTTCGTGCCGTTCGTCTGGTTCGCGATCCGGCGCGAGTTGCCGCGGCGGCTGTTCCTGCGGCTGGCGGGGATCTTCGTCCTGGGCGGGCTGCAGGGCGCGGTGGGGTGGTGGATGGTGTCCAGCGGCCTGGCCGAGCGGGTCTCGGTGGCGCCCGAGCGGCTGATGGTCCACCTCGGGCTGGCGTTCGCGCTGCTGGGCCTTCTCCTGTGGACGGCGCTGGACGCCTGGGCCGGCGCGGCGCGCCAGACCCTGCCCAGCCCCTGGGGGCGTCGGGCCGCATGGCTGATCGGCCTGATCTATCTGCAGATCCTGCTCGGGGCGCTGGTCGCAGGTAACGATGCGGGGCTGGTCTACAACGACTGGCCGCTGATGAACGGAGCGCTGGTTCCGGACGACTATGTGGGCGAGGGGCTCTGGGCCACCCTGGCGCACAGTCAGGGCGCGGTGCAGCTGCATCACCGGCTGGTCGGCTATCTGTTGACCGCGGTGGCGGTGGCGATCGGGCTGGCGGCGTGGCGGTCGAACTATCTGGTGCGCGAGGCCAAGCTGCTGGCCGTGGCGACGGCGGCCGCGGTGGTGGTCCAGGCGCTCCTGGGGATCGCCACGCTGATGATGCGCGCGCCCGTCGGGATGAGCATCGTCCACCAGCTGGCCGCGGCCGTGGTGTTGAGCCTCGCGGTGGCGTTCGGATGGCGCGTGCGACGGGTCTGATACGCAAAAAGTCGCGGTATCATTTTACCGCATATTCTATCCTGTTGTAGTTATTGCGTTTTCCGATGGTTTCGCGAGACGCGCGCTGTTGACTTCCGGCGTCCATCCCGGCATATGCCGCGCCTCACGTCGGGGACGCCTCCAGCGCACCCGCTAAGTCTATTGGATCGTCCCTCATGCTGAAGAGCACCACGGCTTCGCTGAAGCCCGCCGAGGTCGAGAAGAAGTGGATCGTGATCGACGCCCAGGACGCCGTGGTCGGCCGCCTGGCTTCGTTCATCGCCATGCGTCTTCGCGGCAAGCATCGCGCTGATTACACCCCGCACGTCGACTGCGGCGACTTCGTCGTCGTCGTGAACGCCCACAAGGTGAAGTTCACGGGCAAGAAGGCCACCGACGAGGTCTACTACTGGCACACCGGCCATCCGGGCGGTGTGAAGCAGCGCACCCCGGCCCAGATCCTCGCGGGCAAGTACCCCGAGCGCGTCCTGGAAAAGGCCGTCGAGCGCATGCTGCCGAAGGAAAGCCCGCTGGCCCGCAAGCAGATGACGCACCTGCGGATCTACAACAGCGCCGAGCACCCGCACGCCGCTCAGAACCCCGAGACCATCGCGTTCGCCGACCTGAACGCCAAGAACGTGCGGAGCGCGTAATGAGCGAAGCCACCACGCAGGAAGCCACCGGCTTCGACGCCCTGAAGGGCATGGGCACCCAGGCGGAAGAGACCATCGTCCGCGAGCCCAAGATCGACGCCCAAGGCCGCGCCTACGCCACCGGCAAGCGCAAGAACGCCGTGGCCCGCGTCTGGATCAAGCCGGGCAGCGGCAAGATCACCATCAACGGCCGCGACCAGGAGATCTACTTCGCCCGTCCCGTGCTGCGGATGATGATCGCCCAGCCCATGCAGCTGACCGATCGCGCCGGCCAGTTCGACGTCGTCTGCACCGTGGAAGGCTCGGGCCTTTCGGGTCAGGCCGGCGCCGTTCGCCACGCCATCTCCAAGGCCCTGACCTACTACGAGCCCGGCCTGCGCGCCGTGCTGAAGCCGCACGGCCTGCTGACCCGCGACCCCCGCGTCGTGGAGCGGAAGAAGTACGGCAAGGCCAAGGCCCGACGCAGCTTCCAGTTCTCGAAGCGCTAACTCTTACGCTTCAATTTGTTTAATAAAACAGGCACATGGCGCGAGCCGTGTGCCTGTTTCGCTATTCGCGGATGACTCCCGCACCCGTCAGGCTCGGCCTGTGCTGGCGCTTCGCCAGGCCTGCAGCTGCTCCACGACGTCGGCGACGATCTGGGCCTGCGAGAGTCCTGTGAGATCGCGCCGGGCGCCTTGGGGGCCGACGCGGGCCGTAAGGCGCCATTCGCGACTGCGCCGGCCCTCCGACGCCTCCAGCGGCGTGTAGGCCGGCAAGGGACGCCCCTCCGCCGACAACCGATAGAGGAAGGGATGTCCCTGTTGCGGATCGATGATCAGCCGCGCCTCACCGGGCTCCTCGACCAATTGCGGCGAGAACAACCCCTCGCTGGCCAGCGCATCGCAGACCGAGCGGAGCGCGGGCAGGCCGGCCTGCGCGAGTTGGCGATCGATCTCGGCGCGACGAGGCGGCTGGAAAATCTGCTTGAGGCGGTCGCCGAGGGGCGGTGTCGGGGGCGCAGCCGCGACGCCGGCGAGATCGGCGTTCATCTGGCGGATGAGGCCGATGGTCAGCAGGATCATGATCAGGGCGAAGGGTAGCGCCGCGACGAGCGTCGCAGCCTGCAGGGCGCCCAGGCCGCCCGCCAGAAGCAGCAGGGCGGCCGCCGCGCCCTCGAGTGCGCACCAGTAGACCCGCTGCCACCTGGGCGTCTCGTCAGCGCCGCCGGACGCGATGGTGTCGATCACCAGTGATCCGGAATCCGCAGAGGTGACGAAGAACACGGCCACCAGCAGCACGGCCAGAGCCGAGGTGATCGCGGTTCCCGGCAGGTGTTCGAAGAAGCGGAAGATGGCGGTCGAGAGGTCGCTGGTCACCGCCTGGGCGATGCCGCCCGCGGCCGTCCCCATGTCGAGCGCAATGGCCGTGTTCCCGAAGACGGTCATCCAGAGGAAGGTGAAACCGGTGGGGACGAGCAGCACGCCAATGACGAACTCGCGCACGGTGCGCCCCCGCGAGATCCGCGCGATGAACATGCCGACAAAGGGCGACCAAGCGATCCACCAGGCCCAGTAGAAGAGGGTCCAGTCCGCCATCCAGCCCCGGGGTTCATAGGCGTAGAGGTTGAAGGTGCGGACGAAGAAGTGGTCGAGGTAGAGGCCGAAGTTCTGAACCAGCGCCTTCAGCAGGAAGCCGGTGGGGCCGGCGATCAGGACGAAGACCATCAGGGCGACCGCAATGGCCAGGTTGAGCTCGGACAACCGGCGCACGCCCCGGTCCAGTCCGGTGAGTACGGATAGGGTCGCCGCGCCCATGACGACCACGATCAGGCCGACCTGCACGACCGGGCCCGACGGCAGGCCGGTGAGGTAGGCCAGTCCGCTGTTGATCTGCGCCACGCCCAGCCCGAGGGAGGTGGCGATGCCGAAGAGGGTTCCCCAGATGGCGAAGATGTCCACCGCATCGCCGGCCGGGCCATGGATGCGCCGTCCGAGCAGCGGGTAGAGCCCCGAGCGGAGGGTGAGGGGCAGACCCTTGCGGTGCGCGAAGTAGGCCAGGGTCAGGCCGACGATGGCGTAGATCGCCCAGGCGTGGACACCCCAGTGCACGAAGGTGATGACCATCGCCTCGCGCGCCGCGGCGAAGGTGCGGGGCGGCGCTTCCGGCGGCGCCGCGTAGTGCTGCACAGGCTCGGCCACGGCGAAGTACATCAGGCCGATGCCCATCCCGGCCGCGAACAACATGGCCAGCCAAGACGTATACGGGAAATCCGGTTCGGACCCGTCGGGGCCGAGCTTCAGCTTGCCGGTGGGGCCGAGGGCCAGAGCGAGGACGACGAACAGGAAGCCGGCCACCACGGCGACGTAGAACCAGCCGAAGGCGCCGATGACCCAGGACTGCGCCGCCTTGAACGCCAGGTCCGAGGAGGCGGGGGCGACGACCGCGACACCCAGCAGGAGCGCCACGATGGCGCTGGCGCCCCAGAACACCCGAGGATTCATGTTGGTGGCGAACCGTCGCATACGAAACCTCACGGCGCGTTCGCGCCTGCTGGGGCCGAGGTCTCCCATCGCCCCGTTCTCGAGCGTCACGGACAACCGGCGAGTCGCCGAGTGGTTGCCTCATCGCGGGCCGCCGGACGTGAACGCAACCTTCGCCCAGCGGTTTACGGATCCGTTGAGGGAGTCCGCATCATGGACGATCAGAAGACTGCCATGGCCATGGGTTGGGGTCGGTTCGGCGCCATGATCGTGGTCTCGACGACCACAATGTTCTTCCTGATGTACCAGTTGATCTACAGCATCGAGCACGCGCTCTTCAGCCTGACGCGCCTGGTCTCATCGCTGGTGATGGGTTGCGTCATGACCGCGGTGATGTTGGCGTTCATGTGGAAGATGTACCGTCCCGACGCGGCGAAGGTCGCCGTGCTCGCCGGGGCGGTGGTCGGCGGGGTCGTCCTGCTCGGCGTCAATCGAAGCCAGGCCCTGGTGGGCGATGTCAGCTTCATGCGGGCGATGATCCCGCATCATTCGATCGCCATAAACAATGCGCGGCGGGCCGACATCCGCGATCCCCGTGTGCGCTATCTCGCAGACCGGATCACGCGCGATCAGGTCAAGGAGATCGCGGAAATGAAGCTCCTTATCGACGATATCGAACGGCGCGGGCGGCGCGCCGCGGCTCCACGCCCCGCGGGCCCGGCGACGCTCGACGCGCGGGGCGCACAGGAGGCGAGGGAGCTTCTCAGTGGCGAGCTGCTGAGCAAGGCGCCGCTCTGAGCAGCGCCCCTCTGCGGGAGATGACGTCAACCACCGGGCGCGGCCATTGCCGGCCGCGTCTCCGGTGCGCCGCCGCCCTCCTCAGGCTTGGGGACGAGGATGAGCGTGCGGTCCTCGACGCGCCAGCTCGCCAGCTGCGAGAGGAAGTTCATGCCGAGGACGTCTACGGGACCGAGCGCCGGCGAGATGACGACCCTGAGGTTTCGGGCCTCGACGCCACCGAGCTCCAGGCGATCGATCACGCCGGTGTCCGCTCTCACGACACCATTGGCGGTGCGCATCATGACCGGGATCACGCTGTCGTCCCGATCAACGCCGGCCCGGGCGGCCGTCTGGGAGGACAGGGCCGTGATCGTCGCGCCGCTGTCGATGAGCATGCGCTGCGAAGCGCCATTGAGCTTGACCTGCGCCCAGAAGTGCCCGTCCCGGGACATGCGGATCCGCACCTCGTCGCCGGACACCTGTTGGTCATGCAGGCCCAGTTTTGCCGCGAGCCGCGAGAGATTGGGATCGTACGGCGCTTGCTGCAGCAGCACGAAGAACCCGAAGGCCAGGATGGATAGCGAGAAGGCGGCGCGAAAGAACGGTCCGACACGCGGGAGATTGAACAACAGCACCAGAAGCACGGCCGCGCCCGCGGCGTAGAGCGCGATCTGGAGCCATTCCGGGTGGGTGGTGATCGGCATGGCAGGATAACCGCGCCTCGGCGCTTTCGATCCGGCCAAGACCTCTCGGTGGGCGGCTCGGACTTCAAAGGCTGGAACCATCGGGATGGCGATCCGCTAGCCCGCTAGGGCAAAAAGGAGGTCGTCATGGTCGCAAGACAGGTCAAGCCGCTGAACGAAGGGGCCGCGCGTCCTCAGAAGGGCCGGATGACGTGGGCGGCCCTGGCCGCCATCGTGCTCTTCGTCCTTGCTCTCGCCTTCGTGATCCTGCGTCCGATCGTGGACCGTCGAGACGGGCCGGAGCGCGAGCCGCCGCAGGTCAACGCGCCCAGGGCTCCCGCCTCGCCCTCGTGACGCGCCGTCGTCCTGGCGAACCGCCGACAACGAGGCCCAGGGGCCCTGCGCGGCCGAACCGGCTAGTACTCCCTCGAGTACTCGACCTGGACGCTCGATCCGCCGAGGGTGGCCGTTTGCAGGAGGAGGCTGAGGGTCCTCGACAGAGCGAGTTCGAGTTGGGTCGCCGTGAAGCCGCGGGCATCGGTGATCACCTCCAGGTACACGTTCCGACCGATGTAGGTTCCCGCAGCCAGGGCCGTGCCCCGGCCGGTGGCCTCGTCACCGCCGAGGATTCGTAGCCGGTCCACGCCGGCGACGGAGCGGAGCCGCCCCAGCGGGTTCGCGCCGCCTCCGCCGTTGCGCAGCGAATTCAAAGCGGCGGCGATCTGGACGGCCTGGGTCGGCGAAATCTGGTCGATGCCGGCGCCGAACAACAGGCGCGAGAGCACCTCGTCCTGGGGCAGGGCTGGGATCGACGTGAAGGCGATACGCGGATCCTGAGCTCGGCCCGACACCGTGACGGTCGCGGTGACCCCTTCGACGGTCGTGGATGCGGCGATGTCGATTCGCGGATTGGTGGCCTCGCGGCCGTCGAAGCGAACCTCCGCCCGGGTGACCTCGAGCCTGCGACCGGCGAAGGCGTAGTCGCCACGGACAAGGTCGAGATCGCCGGTGACGATCGGATTGTCGGCGGGCCCGCGCACGCGCAGATCCGCGCCCCATTCCGATTCGAGGCCCATGCCGGTGACGAAGATCCGGTTGTCGGCGCGAACGCGAAGATCGAGCGTCCAGGTCCCCGGCAAGCCGCCCGACGGCGCGTCCCGCGCCGTCGCCCGCGACGCGGGGTCGCTGGATGTTCGACGCCGTACGCCTTCCAGTACGGGAACGTCGGCCGAGCCCTGCCTGACGATCCGGTATCGCGCCTCGGGGATCCGGAGTTCCCCGGTGATGCGGGCGCGGCGCTCGCGGCCGTTGGACACCGCGACAGCCCCGGTGACGCTCGCCCCGATCGCGTCGCTGCTCGCGAGCTGGGCCCGGTCGAACGTCGCCCGGATGTCCATCGGGAAGCCGGCGGCGGCGTCGAGGCCCACCCAGCCGCGGGCGGCGACCGACCCGGAGCCGGCTCGGCCCGTCAGGCTGGTGATCTCGAGGCGCGACTGGGTGAAACGCCCGCGTACGGCGATGCCTGACACCACGGTCGCATAGGTGGGGTTCTCATACCGCAAGGTCTCGCCGCGGATGACGCCGCTCAGCGTGGGCCGGCGCAACTGCCCGCCGAAGTCGGCCGCGACGATGATCGGGCCGCTGACGTCGTGGCCAGCGATCCCGGTCATGGCCCACAGGACGCCCGCCGGTCCATCGTAGCGGACACCGCCGGAGAGCGGCGAGCCGACGAGGCGCACGCGCCAGTCGCCGCCCGGCGCGATCGGCGCGATGCGCGCCTGGATCCGCCCGATGGCGGCCTGGCCCCGGCGGACCACCCCGTCCAGGCTTCCGCCCGAGGGCGACAGGGCGCCACGCACCGCGATATCGACCGGCGGCGACTCCGTGCCCAGGGCGACCCGGGAGAACCCCTCGACGTTCAGGCGGATCGACGCGGTCGGCATCGCGCCGCCGCCCGGCGCCCGCACGTCGATCACGCCCGTGGCGGAGCCTTCAAGGGCAAGGTTCGGCAGAAGATTGCGTGCGAGGCTTAGGTCGACCTCGTTCAGGCGCGCTTCGAGACGGGTCGGCTGGCCCGTCTCCCCGGCCAGGACCACCCCGCCCCGGGGCAGCACCACCCGGACGGGCGCGAGCCGCCATCCGTCGTCCACCTTGCGGATGTCGGCGGGGGCCGCCAGCCGCAGCGCCACGCCATTCACCGTGCTCCGAAGGTTCGCGCGGATCGCCCTCGGCGCCAGGCTCGCCTGCCCGGCGAGATCGAACGGCGTGACGCTCTCGCCGCGCATGACGAATCCGACGTCCCCACGACCGTCACTATAGCGGCCACGTACCCGCGCTGCGCTCAGCGATAACCCCTCACGGGTGAGGTCGGCCACCCAGAGGTCGCCGCTCACCTGCGGTCCTCCCTCGGGCAGCAGGACCGTCGCGGTCAGGCGGCCGCGGCCGATGGCGACCACGGGGGCGAGCCTCAGCGTCGCCGCGCGCGCGGATACGTCGATGTCGGTCCGTTGGACGGCTCCCGCCGCGCCCAGGCGGACCACGCCGCCGAGGCCCGAGCCGCTCAGCTGCAAGGTTCCCACGAACGGCCCCGACGGCGCCTGGGAGAGGCGGCCGGCGAGGGTCACGCCGGCGGCGTTCAGGGCCGAGATGTCGATCGCCAGGGGGCGTCCCGGCCGAAGGGTCGCCTGGCCGGTGAGGGGGCCGTAGTCGGATTGCGCCGTGAAGCTCGTCCGGTAGCCTTGCCCGGTTCCCAGCATCTCCAGCACCACGTCGCGCAGGCCCCCGCCCACGTCCGGGCGAGGGGCGGTCAAGCGCACGATCGGGCGCTGCGCGGTTCCGTCCGCGGTCAGGACGAGCGGCCCGTACCGCGCGGATCGCGCGGCGGCCCGGAACGACAGCTGTCCGTCAGGGCGATAGCTGCCGGAGCCGCTAACGATGCGGAAGTCCGGCGCCTGCAGCCTCAGGTTCGCGACGGTGATCTGGCCGCCGGGCAGCAGCGCGACGTCCGCCGTGAGGAGCCCCTGGCCGCCCAGCAGATCGCGAAGCGCGCCGTTGTCGAGGCGTCGGCTGTTCACCCGGACCGACCCGCGCAACCCGATGCCGCCCTCCCGCCCGGCGGTGAGCTCGGCGTCGGTGACGAGGTTGAAGCGGCCGACCCCCTCAACGGCGTAGTCGTTGACGCGGCCCTTCAGCGCCCCGTCGTACCGTCCGGATCTGAGGTCCGCCACGATCACGGCTGTCGCGTCCAGCCGTTCGGAACGGAGCCGCAGGTTGTCGGTCAGCAGACGTCCGTCGGAATAGGCGACGTCGCCGGTGAGCGACAGGTTCGAGAGCAGTCCCCCGGCTGACGCATTTGACCCCGTGACCCGCGCCGCCCGGGCGCTGATCGGGACCTGGATGCGGTTCGGCGAGATGCGGGCGCGTCCGTCCGCGCGCAGGCCCTCGATGCGGGTCACGCCGGCGCCGATCATGGCCGCGGACAGCCTGTAGTCGACCAGAAGCCTGGCCAGCCGGCCATCAAGCTTGAGCGCGAGGACAACGTCGCGTCCGGTCAGGTTCGGCGCCACGGCGCCGGCCTCCAGCAGGCGCGCCGTCACCTGCACGTCGTCGAAGCGGTTGGTTTCGAGGTCGACGGCGCCGGCCGCGGCAAGGGTCAGGGCGTCGGATGACAGGGTCAGCCGTCCGTTCAGTCGCCGCTGTTTCAGCGTTCCGTCGGCCTCGATCGCCACGGCCGGCGCCAACAGCCGGGACGCCGGTCCCTGGACGAATGCGCCGGCGCGGACCTCGCCTTCGGCCCGGAACCGCGCATCGTCGGCCCGCAATCGCACATCCAGGAGGGCTTGAGGACCCAACCGGGCCACAGCGCGCCCGCGCCAGGCCTTCCAGTCGCCGCGGCCGTCGATGGTGGCGATGAGCGGCTTGCCCAGGCCAAGGTAGCTGTCCGCCAGCCCGCCGATCGGCGCACTGAGGCCGATATCCATCTGCAACCGGTTCGCGGCCGGGACCACGTCCACCTTGACGTCCAGCCGGTCGCCGCCAGCGAGGCCCCGTCCTTCGAGCGCGCGGGCCATCAGGTCGAGTTTTGCGCGCCCGTCCGCCAGATCGGCGGAGCCGCGAAGGGTCGCGACATGTCGCCGTCCCGTCACCGGCGATTCGAGGATGATGCGTCCGAGGCTGACGTCGGGCGCGGCGATGTCGATGTCGGGCAGCAGCGGCTTGTTCGGATCGCGCGGTGTTGGCTTCAACGCCGGCCGACGTAGGACGCGAACCTCGGGCGCGGCGAATTCTCGCAGGTCCAGCTTCCTGCGCAGCACCGCAGCGGGGCGCCAGTCGACGGTCGCCTCCGGGATCCGCGCGAAGACGCCGCGCGTGTCGCGCAGCGACACCTCATGGAGCGTCATCCGGCCGAACAGCGATCCTTCGATGCGGCCGATGCGGACGTTCAGGCCGGACTCGGTGCGATAGCCGGCGATGCGCTCGACCAGAAATGCGCGGCCGGGGCCCGTGTTGAGAGCCGCCAAGCCGAGGCCGGCCAGGAGCAACAGGAGGGCTATGACGGCGCCGCCGATCAGGGCCCAGCGTTGGGCGCGGGGGCGCCCCGGCCGTGGCGCGCGGGTGGGAGGCGGACCCTGGCCTTCCGCCGACATCAGAAGGCCTGACCCAGCGATATGTAGACGGCGACGCGGGGGTCTCCCTTCCGTCGGTCGAGCGGCGTCGCCACGTCGACCCGAAGCGGGCCGAACGGCGTGTAGTACCGGCCGCCCAGTCCCACGCCCACGCGCAGGTCGTCGAACCTGGGCGAGGAGGCGCTGTAGACCTGTCCCGCATCGACGAACGGCACGATACCCAGGTTCCCGCGCCGGAAACGGGCCTCGACTGAAAATTCCACCAGGGAGCGGCCGCCCCGCGGGTCTCCGTTGACGTCCCGGGGGCCGAGATCCTGATAGCCGAAGCCCCGGACCGAACCGCCGCCACCGGCGTAGAAGCGACGCGAGGGCGCCACTTCGTCGCGTGAGATGCCGGCGATTGTCCCCAGGCGAGCGCGGCCCGCCAGCACCAACCGCGAGCCCGCCGGAACGTACGCCGACGTATCGATCAGGCTTCGTCCGTACGGTGAGGCTCTGTCGCGGTAGGACACCTCCGGGCTGAGCCGGCCGGTCAGGCGGAAGCCCCGCGTGGGATCGAGCAGATCGTCGGACGTGTCGTAGCCGAGCTGAAGCGGCAGGGCGGCGATGACGAAGGTCTCCCGCGGTCGGGCGCCCGACGCGTCGTCGAAGCGGGTCTCGTTGGTCGCGATCAGTTCCGCGCCATAGGCGTAGGTCCATCGCTTCTGCCACAGCGGCGTGCTGGCTCTCGACACGCCGGCCGACAGCGCGACGGATCGCGCGTCATAGGCTTCCCGCGTCTCCCTCGACGCCTCGGCCGTCGCGAGCAGCGTACGGTCCCGCTTGCCGGCGTTGGAGCGGCGGAAGCTGATCCCCGCCCGCTGTTCCTGCGTACCGGCCACGCCGCGGACAGACAGGGCGCCCTCGGGTGGAAAGAGATTGCGGTGGGTCCAGGCGCCGGTGACCTTGAACCCTTCGCCGGTCCCATACCCCGCCGTCGCGGAGACGCTGCGAGGCGGCGCCGGGGTTTGCCGCACGCGCAGGTCCACGATCTCCGCGCCCCCGGAGGCCGGGCGAGCGGTGCGCACCGGCTCGAGCGCCACCACCGACAGCAGACCGGTGGACACCAGGGCCTGCCGGAGATCCTCGACCCGGCGGCTGTCGTAGAGTTCCCCCGGCTTGAACCGCGCAAGCACCGACACGTGCTCCGCGTCGAACACGGGCTCTCCGGCGGGCCGGAATCCGCCGAACACGGAAAGCGGACCCGCCGAGAGCGGCAAGGTGTAGTCGGCGCGCAGGGTCGCGCCATCCAGCGCGACGTCCCGCCGTCCGATCTCGGCGAAGGGATAGCCTTCCTGGGGGAGGCGCAGGGCGACGTTCGCCTCCGCCAGTTCGACGGCCGTGGCGACGAGTGGATCGCCGGTGTTCACCGTCAGGGCCTCGCGGGCGATCTGCGTGGGGGCGGGCGGCGAGCCGGTGATGCGGATGTCGCCGAGGGCATAGCGCTGGCCCGCCGCCGCGGTCAGTTGGACGTCCAGCGCGTCCGTGCGTCCCGTGGGGGGATCGAAGGCGACGGTCACCGCGGCGTCGTAGTAGCCTTGGGCCCGAAGGATGCGCTCCAGCAGATCGATGTCCGCCTCGGCGCGAAGGCGCACCTGGGCGGCCGCAGCCCTCCGATCCCGATCGGCGTAAAGTGCGGACAGCTCGCGGAACTCTCGTTCGAGCCCGCGGTCGGAAAGGCCTGCGAGCGCGACCGTGTAGGGCACTTCGGCCGCGCCCGTGCCGGGTTCGGCCGGGCCGAGCTCGGCCGGTGTCGCCGTTTCCAGCGTCTCGAGCGATCTCAGCGGCGCGTCGAACAAGGCGTCAGGCGATGGCGCTTGCGGTAGCGGATGAGTCGTCTCGGGTGGTTCATCGATGGGAGGAAGCGCGGCGTCGAAGGCTGCGTCCGGAATGGGCTCTGCAGCGGGGGGCTGGGCCCCCGCGCGCGCGCCCCAAATGGCCGCGGAGATGGCCAGGCTGACGGCCGCCCTTCGTCTGCGCACGCCCCGCCGGCTCCTTTTTCGCCTCGCGCCGGGATGACTGAACCCCGCGAAGTACGGTTCGTTCATTCCCACAGGCGGCTCCGGGACAGCCGTCCGGCGCGCCGGACGCGCTCTCGATCCTCCTTCAGCGGCAGGGCCGCCAAGGCGCGCTTCCTGGCCAGACGCGAATGCAGGTGCGCCGCCGTAGCCATTTCGGGGTCTCCCAGAGCGGCCAAGGCGCCAAGCGCTTCCTGCAGGCGCATGGCGACGCGCGGGCTGCCGGCGCCGTACTGGGCGATGGGTCCAAAGACGTCCTCCAGCACCTCTTGCGCCGAGAGCGGGGGCAGCCGCAGACGGGACCCTTCCGCCGGTTCGACTGGCGATTCCGTTCCCACCCATTTCGTGAGAAGGCCGACCGCGGTCGCGATCACGTCCAGTGCGGAGCCCGGATCGTTGATGGCCGGAGAGAGCGCGCGGGCGGCGATCTCTCCGAGCACGGTCATCCCGAACCGGGGATCCTGCTCGAAGGTTCGCCGCGCCCCGATCACCCAACACGATCGCAGCCGCCCGCCCGCCTCGGTGTCCAGGCCCGGTCGGCCGGCGAACCGCAGCAGCGGCCGCGCCTCGTGGATGAAGTCGCCGGGCAAGGCCTCCACATCGACCACGACGCCAAGCTCGTCTGCGAGCGATTCCAGCCGCTCCAGGTCGATGTTCCGGACATAGCCCACAACGCCTGCTGACAACGGCAGGGCAGGACCGTTCTCCGGCCGCGGCGTCGCGGAACGTCGGGCGGCGAGGGGGCTGTCGAAGGCGGCGCGCGTCGCCTCGGCGACACGGTCGATGGCCTCGTCGAGCCGTCCCAGCCTGGAAAGCTGATCGATCCAATGCAGCAGGGCGATGAGGACCGCGGCCAGGACGCCGACCGTGAAGACGAAGACGATGACGCGCCCCTGTTCGCCGTAGTAGCCGGTCTGGAGCGCGAACAGGCCCACGATGGCGAAGATGAACGCGCCGACGAACGTCGCCAGCGCACCGTGTCCACGGCCGTCGGAGACGAGCAACGCCGCCGCGCGAGGACTGGCTGCGCCGGAAATCGACGTATAGGCGGTCACGAAGACCGCCAGCGAGAACGTCGCGACGGTCAGCATGCTGCTGGCGAGGATCGTCAGGACGTCGTCCACGGCCCGCGTACCCACGCTCAAGGCGAAGTCCTCCGGCACCCAGGGGGCAAGGAGCACCGCCAGCAGGGCGGTCAGGACGCCCAGCGCGCTGTAGATGGCCACGCGCAGCCATAGCTGGCGGCTGATCTGGCCCAGCAGGAAGAGCCACTTGGGCATCAGGTCTCCGAGCCTCTGACCATCACGGCGCCCGGCTAGTCCGAGATTGCGCCCGGTGGGACGAAAGGCGGGCATTCGCGGGCTCGAAGCCAGCCCCGCAGGAACCCCCGCCGGCCGACGGCGGCCAGGACGGCCTGGCGGGCCTCGCGGTCCGCTTTCTCCGCGCCGGTGATGCGACGCACCAGTCCGCGGAACGGGATGGAGGCGACGCCGCGCACAAGGCCTGCGGCAAGGCCCTCGGCCGAGCCGGCGTCGTCGGGCGACGCGGCCGTGTCGTCGCCCAGCGCACGGTTCAGGCGCACGAGCTCTGCGCGCGCCGCCGTGCAGTCCAGGGGCGGCGCATAGGGAGCGGCGGCCGCGCGCCGGACCACCGCCACGGGCTCTTCCTGCACGACGTTGAGGTCACGGAATGGCTGCTGCAGCGCCGCTTCCATCTCGCCGCCCGATGCGCCGGATCGACTGGCGCACCCCGCGAGACACAGGATGGCCGCCAGCGAGGTCAGTGCCCGGGCCGCCGACGTGGCGCGCCGGGGATCGCGAGTTCGGATGGGATGCATGTTCGTCGGCCCTCTAACTCACAGTCCGCGACGCCTGTGGAAGTTGCCTGCTTGCCGGACACGAAGCCGCGAGCCGCGAGATGGGACGCCAGGGAAATCCAGAGCGCGGGCGGCGTGTTCGCGCGTCGTTGCATCGGCCGGCAAGCGTCGATGCGGTCGACTCTAGAGGAAGAGATGTCGGCCGCCGTTTGCATCCCAGGAAGGGCCAGAAACCCCGCCGCAGGGACTGGAGCGACCGCCTTCGCATCGAGGGAGCCGCCTGACGCTCAGGGCCGCGGCTTCGCAAAGCTACGCGACGTCGGCGCCCGGCGACGCGACGTGGCCGAGGCGTCTAACGAAAACTTGCGCGGAACGGAATCGAGGGCGTCCGGTTAAAAATTCGAGCCTGAAAATCCGGAAAGGGGACCCGCCATGTCGAACCACGACGAGCGTGTGGCGCATCGCGCCGGCCAGATCGCCGCGAAGAGTCTGGGTGTCTTGCTGGGCGTCATCGGCATCGTCCTCGTCGTCGGCGGCGCCTGGCTGGCCTTCATCGGCGGCTCTCCATACTACCTGCTGGCCGGACTGGGACTCTGCGCTGCGGGATGGTTCTTGTTCCGGGAGAACCTGCTGGGTGTGCTCATCTACGCCGGCGTGTTCGTCGCCACGCTTTTCTGGGCGGTCTGGGAAGTCGGCCTGCAAGGCTGGCCGCTGCTTCCGCGGGTGCTCGGACCGGCGATCCTCTTCCTCCTGGTCCTCGCCGCTGTTCCCGCGTTGACGGCGTCCCGCAGGGCCAGGGGCCTGTCGCTGGCGGGGCTTGTCGGGACCGTGGCGCTGTTCATCGCCGGTGGGATCGCCATCGCCGCCTCGGCCCGAGGTCCGGCGCCGCCGGCGCTCCCGCCTGCCGCGCTCGTTATGGGCGATCCTTCGCCGGCCCACGCTGGGGCCGACTGGCCAGCCTACGGCGGCGCCTACAGCGCGCGGCGGTATTCGCCGCTGGTCCAGATAACTCCCGAGAACGTCGAGAACCTCGAGCGCGTCTGGGTCGCCCACACCCGCGATCTGCCGAGCGAGCGGGCGAAGAAGAAGTACGGCGCGGAAACCACACCACTGAAAGTCGGAGACTCCCTCTACCTCTGCTCGGCGAAGAATATCCTGATCGCCCTGGACGCGGCGACGGGGCGAGAGCGCTGGCGGTTCGATCCCAAGGTCTCCGACGATTGGATTCCCTACACGGCGGCCTGTCGCGGCGTGGCCTACTACGCGGCGCCGGGCGGCGACCTGAGCCAGGCCTGCGCGACCCGGATCATCGAGGGGACGCTCGATGGACGCCTCATCGCCGTGGACGCCCGGACCGGACGCCCCTGTCAGGAATTCGGTCGTGGCGGTCAGGTGGACATCAAGGTGGGCATGGGCCCGGTCGAACCGGGCATGGTCTCCATCACTTCGCCCCCGGTGATCGTCCGCGGCGTGATCGTCACGGGCCACCAGGTCCTCGACGGCCAGAAGAACGATGCGCCCTCAGGTGTCGTCCAGGGCTTCGACGCGGTGAGCGGCGAGCAGCGATGGGCGTGGGATCTCGGCCAGCCCGGACGCACGGCGCCGGCCACGCCCGGCGAGGCCTACACCCGCGGCACGCCCAACATGTGGACGACGGCGTCCGCCGACGAAGCCCTGGGCCTCGTCTACCTCCCGATGGGGAATTCGGCCGTCGACTACTGGAGCAGCGACCGCTCGCCACAGGAGAACTTCTTCGCGACCGCCCTGGTCGCGCTGGACGTCTCGACCGGGCGGCCGGCGTGGCGGTTCCAGACCGTGTTCAAGGACGTCTGGGACTACGACCTCGGGGCCCAGGCGACCCTCGTCGATTTCCCGACGGACGGCGGGATGGTCCCGGCCTTGGTGCTGCCGAGCAAGCAGGGCGACATTTACGTGCTCGATCGCAGAACCGGGCGGCCACTGACCGAGGTTCAGATGCGTCCCGTCCCACAGGGTGGCGTCGAGCCGGCCCAAAGGACCCGGACCCAACCCTTCTCCGGCTATCACACGCTGGCGAAGCCGCCGCTCACGGAACGCGACATGTGGGGCATGTCGCCCATCGACCAGATGGCCTGCCGCATCCAGTTCCGCCTTGCGGCCTATCGGGGCGCCTATACGCCGCCGGAAACGGAGCGGCGGTGGATCCAGTACCCCGGCTACAACGGCGGCACCGACTGGGGCGGTATCGCGATCGACCCCCGGCGCGGCGTCATCGTCGCCAACTACAACGACATGCCAAACTACAATCGCCTGGTGCCGCGCGAGGAGGCGGACCGGAAGGGCTGGGCGCCGCGAGGCTCGGCGCGTGGCGGGAACCTCGGCGGCGGCCCGGAAGGCGCCGGCGACCCGCAGGCGGGAACGCCCTACGCGATCCACGTCAACGCCGGCTGGCGAATGCCGATCACCGACCTCTTGTGCAAGCAGCCGCCCTACGGGGGGATCCGCGCCATCGACCTGCGCACGGGCCGGACGCTCTGGGATCGTCCGCTGGGGCAGGCCCGGCGCAACGGACCGTTCGGGATCCCGTCGATGCTCCCGATCACCATCGGCACGCCCAATAACGGCGGCGCCGTCGTCACCGCCAGCGGTCTCATCTTCATCGCCGCGACGACGGACAACCTGATCCGGGCGATCGACTTGCGCACGGGGAAGACCCTGTGGACGGACGTGCTTCCCGCCGGAGGGCAGGCGACGCCGATGACCTACGAGGCGGGCGGGCGGCAATACGTCGTCGTCATGGCGGGCGGGCATCACTTCATGGAGACGCCCGTGGGCGACGAAGTGATCGCCTACGCCCTGCCGGCCTCGTGAGCCGCCCTTGGACGGCCTGTCCGGACCGCTGATCACCCTTGCCGAGGGGGTCGCGCGCGGCCTCGAGATCGCCGGCGTCTGCGTGATCCTGCTGGGCGTTCTGGGGGCCACCGCGGTCTGGGCGTGGTCGGCGGCGCGCACCCGCGACTACCGCGGGGCGTACGAGCGCTATCGCGCCAACCTGGGACGCGGCATCCTGCTGGGCCTGGAGTTCCTCGTCGGGGCCGACATCATCGCCACCGTTACGGCTCCGCTGACCTTCGAGAGCGTCGGCATCCTGGCGGCGGTGGTGGCCATCAGGACGTTCCTGAGCTTCTCCCTGGAGACAGAGATCGCCGGCTGCTGGCCATGGGACAGAGCCCGTCAGCGCGAGGGCTCGGAGGCCGCGGCGTCACCGGGCAGTCGCGCCGACTCGCCCAGCACCCGCCGCTGATACAGCAGCTTGGTGAAGACCACGATCACGACCAGGAGCGGCGTCGCCAGTACAATGCCGAGGCCTCCGAACAGGAGCCCGAAGATGACCACGCCGAACAGGGTGAGGTAGGGCGGCAGATCGACGGCCCGGCGCTGGATGAACGGGTAGATGATGCTGCCCTCCACCTGCTGCACCACGACGTACATCAGAAGCGTCCAGGCTACGGTCTCCCAGCCGAACTGAACCGCCAGCAGCAGACCCGGGATGGCGGCGGCGATCGTGCCGACGATGGGGACGAACGTCGCCAGCCCCGCGAGCAGGCCGAGCGCAGCCGGCGACGGCAAACCGACCAGCAGCGCGCCGATGGTGGTGAGCACGCCGACCACGGCCATGTCGGCGAGAGTTCCCACCAGCCAGCGCTGCAGGGCCCGACCGCTCGCCATCAACGCCTCGTGCAAAGGCGTCCGGACTCGCGAGGGCATGAGGCCCAGGAGCCCGTTCACCGCCTGGACCGGCTTCGCCGCCAGGAAGACGCCGGCGATCAGGACGAGGACAAAATTGGTGAGCGCGCCGACCGCGGTGAGCGCATAGTCGCCGAGCCGCCCCGCGACCCCGTCGAGGTTGGAGGCCAGCGAGGCGGGGGAGGACAGTTCCCCGAGGATCTGGCCGGCCAAGGGCACGCCCTGCACCTGGGCCCGCAGGTCGCCGGCGGACATGGGGATCTGGACGGCGAGATTCGCCAGCTGGTCCGCCACCAGATGTCCGGCGAGCCAGCCGGCCAGGCCGGCCGCTGCGAGAATCAACAGCCCGGCGCAGAGCAGCGAAAGCCCGTCGCCCAAGCGCGTTCGCGCCTGGATGGGCGTCGCCAGGCTGCGCAGGAGAATCGCCACGATGACGGCTCCGAAGGCGAGCAGGGCGACGCTGGCCAGCTGCCACGCCAGAAAGACGCCGCCGGCCAGGGCGAGCGCGACCAGCACACGGACGGCGAAGGCGCCGAGCGGGAGATGGGGCGCTGCCGTGTGCGGCTCGCCCGCGTGTGGCGTCGTGCGGGTTTCCGAGGCTGCTTGGCGATCCTTCATGAGCATCAAACGCAAGTCGGGACGTGGCGTTACATGGCGGTCGCGAGGGCTGGCCGGCGTGGGGCAGGCCTCGCGCCTGCCCCAGCCCTCAACTCGTGAAGAGGATCGGCAGACCCTGCCACAGCACGGCGACCAGCGAGAGCGCGGCGCCGCCCGCCCCACCGCGATGGATGAGCCGGTCCAGCCCGTCGACCGATCCCCGATCGCCGCGAAGGGCGAGGACTCCGATGGCGAGATCCGCGCCGGCGCAGAGGAGCGTGAAGGCCGCGACGCTCCAGAGCGCCGCCGGTGCGTCGGCCCGTGTCAGCACATCGGCCACGCTGGCGATGCCGTACACGCCGAGAAAGTGTGCGGCCCAGACGATGAGGCCGCCGAGGAGCAGGAGCCATCGGCGCATCTCAGCCGCCTCCCGGGAAAAGCCGCACGAGAGCAGCGCCTGCGGCGCCCTGGGCCGCCACATAGCCCAGGAAGAGCGCGCAGACGTCGACCGTCGAGGTGCGGCTGCTGTCGGCGAGCCCCGCGATGGCGCGGGCGGCCACGTATCCGGCCATCAGGACGGCGACCGACAGCAGGACGCCCTGCCAGCTGAGCAGCGCGAAGACGGTCGCGCCCTGACCGCTGGCGTCGGGTCGCAGGCCCGTTGACCACCAGCTCGTCAGGTCCGCACCGAAGGCGGCGCCCGCAAGGAGCGCGCCCACGCCGACGGAAAGAGGCGCCCAGAAGCGGCCCGTCCGCGGCGCGCGGGCGGCGAGCGCGCCGCATCTGGCCAAGCCCGCGGCAAGACCGTAGGCGACGACGATGCCGACGAGCCAGACGGTGTCCGGCGGCGCGATCCAGAGGTCCGGCCGCCGGCTCCAGAGGAAGACGTAGCTGAAGCACGCCATGATGAAGATCATGGCCGCTACGATCAGCAGCACGACCATCGCCCACCATCCGTGGCTCATGGGGCCGGTCACGTAGGTGGGAACGCGGATTCCGGCGCCGATGTCGATCGTCTCGACCGGCATCGGCCGGTCGGTTTCCCAGACCCAGCGCAGGACGCATGCGACGGCCAGGACGCCGCTCACGACGCCCACCGTATAGGCCTGCACCGTCAGCAGGAGGAAGAATCCCGCGGTGAAGACGGCAGCCAACACGTGCCAGGCTGAGGGGCCTGGCATGCGCTGGACATACTGCGGTTCCGCGCGGAGCGGGCTGGTGATGATGGTCTCCCGCAGGCCGGTCGCGGAGCGCGGCAGGAAGTAGCGGCCCGCTTCGACGTCGTCGGAGAAGTTCGGGTCGTCCCAGAGCGGATAGCGGCTGCGCACCACCGGGATGGACCGCGTCGAGTAGAGGCCGGTCGGCAGCCATTCCAGCGTCCCGCCGCCGTAGATGTTGCCGGCGTCCTCCGCTGCGGTGAACCGGAAGTTGCGGATCAGGTCGAGGACGAAGAGCGCGACCCCCGCGCCGATCATGAAGGCCCCCGCCGTCGAGAGCAGGTTGGTGGCCTCCCAATCGCGGCCCGGCAGGTAGGTGTAGACACGCCGCGGCATGCCCATGAGGCCGGTCAGGTGCATAGGCAGGAAGGTGACGTGAACGCCCGTGAAGATCAGGCCGAAGACCCACTTGCCCAGGCGCTCCGACAGCGGCCGGCGGCTCATCATTGGGGTCCAGTAGTAGAAGGCCGCGAAGAGGGGGAAGACCATCCCGCCGATCAGCACGTAGTGCAGGTGGGCGACGATGAAGTAGGTGTCGTGCGCCTGCCAGTCGAAGGGCACGAGGGCGACCATCACGCCCGTGAGACCGCCCATGGTGAAGGTGATGATCGAGCCGACGGCGAACAGCGCCGGCGTGTTCCAGGTCACGCGGCCCGCCGCGAGCGTGGCGATCCAGGAGAAGACCTGGACGCCGGCCGGCACGCTGACGGCCATGCTCGCCGCGGAGAAGAAGCTGACGGACAGCGGGGGCATGCCGGTCGCGAACATGTGGTGGGACCAGACGCCGAAGCTGATGAAGCCGGTGGCGAGCAGCGCCAGGACGACCAGCCGGTAGCCGACGATCTCCGTCCTCGCGACCGTGGGCACGATCATCGACATCAGCCCGGCCGCGGGCAGGAAGATGATGTAGACCTCGGGGTGGCCGAAGAACCAGAACAGGTGCTGCCACAGCAACGGGTCGCCGCCACGCGTGGGATCGAAGAAGGGCCAGTTCAACGCCCGTTCCAGCTCCAGTAGGAGAGTCCCGAGGATCACGGCCGGGAAGCCGATGATGATCATCACGGCGAAGACCAGCATCGCCCAGGCGAAGATCGGGAGCTTGTCGAGGGTCATGCCCGGCGCCCGGGTCTTCAGGACGCCGACGACGATCTCCACGGCGCCGGCGATCGCGCTGATCTCGATAAAGCCGATGCCCAGCAGCCAGAAGTCGGCGTTGATCCCCGGGGAATAGATCTTGCTGGTGAGTGGCGGATACATGAACCAGCCGCCGTCCGGCGCGAGGCCGAAGAAAATCGAGGCGAAGAAGCACAGACCGCCGATGAGGTAAGCCCAGAACGCGTAGGCCGAGAGCCGCGGGAAGGGCAGGTCGCGGGCCGCCAGCATCTGCGGCAGCAGCAGGACGCCCAGGGCCTCCACGGCCGGTACGGCGAACAGGAACATCATCACCGTGCCGTGCATGGTGAAGACCTGGTTGTAGGTCTCCTGGGGCAGGAAGCCGTTCAGCGGCAGGGCCAGTTGGGCGCGGATCAGCAGCGCCAGGACGCCCGCCAGGCAGAAGAACAGGAAGGCGGCGCCGACGTAGTAGACGCCCACATAGTTGTTGTTGACGACGGTAAGCAGGCCCCAGCCCCGTGGCGCGCGCCAGGCGCGCTCCAGGTCGGCCAGTTCGCCTTCGGGACGTGGCTCTTGCGTCGGGAAACGGTCGAGCAGCTTGGGGTCGAAGCCGGTCTCGGAGCTCATCGGCGGCTCGCGAGGTAGGCGGCGAGCGCACGAAGATCCGGTCCCGACAGCATCTTGAAGGGCGGCATCCGATTGCCGGGCTTGATGGCCTGACTGTCGGCGATCCAACCGGCCAGCGTGCCGTGGTTGTTGGGCAGGATGCCGGCGCCCACGGATCGGCGGACCCCGACGTAGGAGAGATCGGGCCCGGCCAGGCCGTTGGCCTCGGCGCCGCGGATGCGGTGACAGGCGCCGCACCCGCTTTGCTCGAACACGGTCGCGCCGCGGGCGGCGAGGGCGTCGGGCGGAGGCGGCGGCGGAGCAAGGCGGGCGGAGCGCCAGCGCTCGAACGCTTCAGGGGCGTGCGCGACGACGACGAACCCCATCAGGGCATGGGGACCACCGCAGTACTCGGCGCATTGGCCCGCGTACACGCCCGGTGCGTCGGCCTGCACGCGCAGGATGTTGCGTCGTCCCGGGATCATGTCGAGCTTGCCGGCCAGCCGCGGAACCCAGAAGCTGTGGATCACGTCGGAGGCTTCGAGCTCGAGGGTGACCGGTCGTCCGGCCGGTATGTGAACCTCATTGGCGTCGTGGATGGCCTCTCGACCTTGCCCGTCCAGGTAGGCCACGCGCCACCACCACATCTCGCCCGTGACCCGGATGCGCATCTCGCCGGGCGGGGGCGGCGCCGTCAGTCCGGCCGTGACGGTCAGCCCATAGACAAGCAGGCCCGAGAGCACGACGATCGGCAATGCGAGACCACCGGCCCATATGAGCCAGGGCCGGCCGAGGCGTGCGCGCCACGCCGGCGGGCCGAACAGGCCGACGATGGCCGCCGCGATCACCAACAGGAGGACGACCGCCGCCACGGCGAACAGCACCCAGCTGAGCGTCGCCACCAGCCCCGCGTGGGGTCCCGCCGGGTCGAGGGGCGGCGGCGGCCAGCCTCGCAGCGCCTCAGCGAGCGTCGAGCGTGTAGAGGTAGGCGGCGACATCGCGGGCCTCCGGCTCGGTGAGGGGCATGGCGGGCATGCCGGTCTGGGCGATGAGGCTTGGGGCGTCCCGCACCCAGGTCGCCAGCGCCTCCGGCTCGTTCGGAAACTGGCCCGCGATCAGCGCCTGGCGGGCGAACCCCGCGAGCGCGGGTCCGACGCGGCCTTGCGGCCCGGGTACGCCCGGGATCACGTGGCAGGCGCCGCAGCCGACGCGCTCGATGACGCCGCGGCCCCGGCCCGCGTCGGCGCCGGCGATCGCGACGGGTCGTACGTCCACCTCCTGGCATCCGCAGATGACTACGCAGACCAGGCTCGCGACGGTCGCGCGCCGGAAAGACATCCCACGTCCTCTGTGAAGCTTCCTTCCGCAACCCATCGGGGCCCGCGCGGTTCCCACACTATGGCCGGCGAGACGTGGACAAGATGGCGATCGCGCTTGAGGTTGCGCCGTGGGCGATCGGCGGGTGCGCCCGTCCTCTGCGCGCTTCTGGCGGCCTGCGCGGCGCCGCCCTCCCGCGACGCGTTCACGGCAACGGGCGAGATCATCGCCATGGGCGGCGGCGGCGCCGGCGCGGCGGGGGCCTGCTTCACCTGTCACGGTCTTGGTGGCGAGGGCGACGGGCAGACGGCGCCACGCCTGGCGGGCCTCCCGGCGGGGTATCTGCAGAAGCAGCTGGAGGACTATGCCGCGGGGCTGCGGCCGGACCCGGCGATGCGGTCGATCGCCGGCGCGCTGGACGCCGATGATCGCGCGCGGGTCGCGGCCTACTATGCCAACCTCACGCCTGTGGGCGCGCGGAACGGCGCGGCGGGATCTCGCCCGACGACGGTCGCGCGAGTGCTGTATCACCGCGGGGACGTCGCTAGAGGCCTGCCGGCCTGCGCAGGCTGTCACGGCGCGATCGGGGAGGGGCTGGGAGCCGGCGTACCGCCCCTGGCTGACCAGCCTGCGCCATACCTGCGGGAGCAGCTGTCGCAGTGGCGGCGAGGCCAACGCCGCAATGATCCGCGTGGCGTGATGGCGGCCATCAGCGGCCGTCTGACGACGCTGGAGGCCGAAGCCCTCGCGCGATACGCCGCAGAGCTCGGGCCAGGAACCGTTCGAGATGCCGCAGTCCCGGGAGCATCCCCCTGAGGACGTCGTCGCGATCCACGAACTCATGCTTGAGCGTCGCACCGACGTGCAGCGGAATGAGCACCAGGATCAGAAGGATGAAGCCGAAATGGATCTGTTCCGCCCAGGCTTCGATCGCCCAGCGCTGCGCCATGGGCAGTTCGGCGAAGGGGAGACGGGGCCAGGGCGCAATCCCGGCGACGGCAAGGCCCTGCTCCGGGGCGGTCGCCGACATCATCGCCCAGCCGCTGAGCGGCAGGCCGGTCAGCGCGGCGTAGAAGAGGTAGTGGGTGAGGTGCGCAGCCTTTGACTGCCAGCCCGGCTTGTCGGCGTCGTTGACGGGGCCCGGGATCATCAGGCGCCAGGCCATCCGCAAGGCGGTCAGCACCAGGATGAGCAGACCTACGGAACTGTGTGTCTGGTAGGCCGCCAGCTTCTCGTAGCCCGCCGGCAGATGGGCGATCCGCCAGCCCCATGCCAGCTGGAAGAGGATCAGCGCAGCCATCGTCCAGTGGAAGGTGACCCCGACCGGGGAGTACCGCCTGCGATGGGTATGTCCGCGGGCCCAGGCGCGGAGCCGCGCGACGATCATACGGCGGGTTCCGGCGCGGTCGCCGGCTCCAGCACCCGCCCGACGAGGCCCAGCGCGACGAGCAGGTAGATCGCGCCCATCGGAGCCCACATGATGAGCCCGGCCAGTTGCTGGTCCGCCAGTGGCGTGAGGCCGAAGGCGAGGGTGGTGTCGAAGTGCGGTGCGTAGAGCGGCCGCTCGGCGAAGGTGATCAGCGCGCCGAGCAGGCCGGTCTGGACGAAGGTGAACAGCAGGGCGCCCGCGGCCGGGAGGCCTGCGACTTGGCGCACACGCAGCCAGACGACGAGCGCCGAGCCGAAGAGCGTCGCCTGCATCGTCCAGTACGCGACGTCGGTCGACAACGCCCAGGCGTAAGGGGCCGGCGCATGCCAGGCCCACAGCGTGATCGCGTGGAGGACGACGGGCCAAGCCAGGCCGTATTTCCCTCTCTTGGCGCGCGGCAGGCTGAAGGCCACCAGCGGCGCCGCGACGGCCACCAGCAGGGCGTGATGGACGACGCGCGCCGAGAACAGCGCCGAACTCAGCGCGCACAACGGCGAGACGAAGGCGAGCGCGAGCACCCCGACCGCCAGGGCGAACAGGCCGGCGCGTCCCTGACCCCCGAGGCGCCGATGCAGGGCGAACGCGACACAGGCCGACGCGAGCCCCGCCAGCAGGACCGGGTCCGCATTCCAGCGCCCGGCGAGGTCAGCAGGCGAGGGCGCGACGCCGCAGTACGGCGTCCAGAACTGGAGCCCTTCCGGAAGCTGTGCGTTCATGCCGCGCCCCTTTCCCCGACAATCCTGGTCCGCCCGGATGGTTCCGGCTCGCCGCGCTTCGGCGCCACGTCACGCGGCGCCGCGCGCCTGCCCGGGAAAATTCCGCCGGGCGACGTCACCGGGGCGCATCCGAACCGTCCCCGGGGTCGATCGGTTCGCGCAGCGGCGTCAGGGCGACCAGCACCAGGAGGTTCGCGACGGCGAGGACGAGCGCAATCTCGATTCGGCCGAACGCGACGGACACGCCCACCGCGCCGGTGTTCCAGATCGTGGCCGCCGTCACGAGGCCCCGAACGTGTCCCCGTTGCTTGAGAATGGCCCCGCCACCGATGAAGCCTATGCCTGCCAGGACGCCTTGCAGCAGCCGGGTCAGGCTCTCGGCGTCGGCTCCGGGAAGCCGCAGGGCGAGCAGCGCGTAGCCGCAACTGGCCATGGCGACGACCGGCATGGTGCGGAAGCCCGCGCTGTGACGACCCTTGCCCCGCTCCCAGCCGAGCGGGAGCGAAAGGGCGAAGGCGAGCCCCATGCGGCCAATATGCTCGCCGACGAGGGACCACTCGATAGGGGGCGGGATAAAGGACGACATGTCTGGGTGCGTTCCCACCGAAGCGTGTCAGGCGGGTTGCGCTACCTGCGGCGTCCGTAGCCCTCTCCCACCTGGCGGTCCGTGGATTGCCACTGGATGCCGACGGCGAGCGCGTCGAACCGTCGGTCGAGGTCCGCACGTTCGCGGTAGGTCAGGCCGCCGCGGCGGTAGCGCGCCTCGAGACGTGCGATCTCGCGGAAGCCGTCGCGCAGCCGACGCGCCTCGGCGTCGGTCAGGTCGCCCCGCCGGACGCCGGCGTCGATCCGCCGGTCGAGCTCGCGCTGCCGCATATTGATATTCATCCAGGCGCCGCTCGTATCGGTCCAGCCTGGCCCGCCGAACCACCCGCGCGCGGTCTGACGGTCCTGGCGCTCGTCGCGGATCTCGCGGCTGAGCGCGTCGAACCGCCGGTCGAGTTCCGTCCGCTCCCGGGTCGACAATCCGTCGTATCGGAAGGAGGTCTCGAGTCGGGCGATCTCGCGAAATTCACCACGCAGGCGCTCGGCCTCGTTTCGGGTCAGCTGGCCGCTGCGCAACCCCGCGTCGATCCGGTCGTCGAGTCGCGCCTGACGCTCGTTGATCGTGATCCAGCGTTGCGCGTGCGCAGGCAAGCCGGCGGCAGCCGCGACGGTGGCGGCGGCCACGGCGATGGCAAGGTGTTTCATAGGACCTCCGATCTTCGTCGCGCTGCGGCGCCGTGGGAAACGTATTCAGAGCGGCGGGGGTCGGTCGCCGCAGGCTCACCGGGCGAACGGCGCCTCCCGGAAATGGTTCGATCGTCTCACGATCTATTGTTCAGCCGATCGGACCCATCCGCCCCGCCAACGGTTGTTATCCCAAGGCCCTTCGGAGGCCTCTCCCTTCAACCCAACCCAGGAGGTCCGCATGGCGGAACCGCAAACCCATTCCAGCGCCACACGCTCAGAGGCGCGGCCCGACCACCCGCTGATCCCGGCTGAACGCGTGGCCGGGACCACGGTCTACAATCGCGCGGGCGAAAAGCTGGGCAGCGTCGAGGACATCGCCGTCGACAAGCTGAGCGGTCAGGTCGCCTATGCGATCCTGGGGTTCGGCGGCCTTCTTGGCATAGGGGAGCGCTACTACCCCGTGCCCTGGAGCCTGCTCAGCTACGACACCGAACGGAGGGGGTATGTCATCCCCTGCGACAAGGACAAGCTGCAGGACGCTCCGAGCTTTCAGGCCGACGACCTCAGCGGCTGGGACGACAGCGACATACGGCAAGGCATCTACGACTACTACGGCCCGTACGGCGCGCGGCCCTATTGGATGGGGTTGGCCTGAGGCTGCCCCGTCACAGGCGGCTCGGAGGAGTCGCTAGGCCCCACGACCGCGCCTGCGGGTCTTCGATACTCGCCCTAGGCCGGCTGTAGGCGCCGCGAAGGCTTCCAAAACCGGTCGGGTCACGGAGGATGGCGTGCGCGTCAGGGCCGGCCGGGCTCCCGGCCTTCGAGCACCTGACGCGCCGCTGCCCCGCCCAGGCGGCGTGCGCTCCAATCGTCGACAGGACCCGATGGATCCGATCCGACCCGTCGCCCGGTCCGGGGCCGGAATGCGCGGGGCCCGGATCTGCGCGGCGCCCTCCGCGATCAGGGGTCTCAGCAATCGGCCGCTTTCAAACCGCTGGCTCAACATGCCGGGGACCTCGCCGCGAATGGCGGCCGCGTCCGAGGGCGCCTCACAGCCGCGACGCGGAGGCGGCGGACGGATCGGGCCGAGTACGCTTACTGACCCTGCAAATCTGGAAGGCGCAACAATGCTACACAACGGCGACACGGCGGCATGGCCAGGTGGCGACGGGTCGCCCGGGGCGTTCCGGAGCGCGTCCCCCCTGCGCAACCCCTTCATATCCCGTCTGCGCCGGTTGGACGTGGAGGATGCGGTTCTCGCCCGCATCGACGCGGCGTGCGCGCATCCCATCCGCGTCCCGCGCCGCACCGAGGTGTTCGCCGAGGGCGATCCGGAGGATGACATCCACGTCCTGATGGACGGATGGGCATGCCGGGAGCGCATTCTGACGCACGACCGGCGCCTGTATCCCGCGATCTTCCTGCCGGGAGACGTTTGCGACCTCGACCGCCTGTCCTCGCGTCGGCTCGACTTCGGTCTGGTGACGCTCACCCCCGCCACGATCGTCCGGCTGCCGGTGGATGAGGTGGAGAGCATGGCGCGGCAGAGCCCAGCGCTGCGCCGCGCCATGCGTCGGCTGACCAGCGCCGAAAACGCCGTCATGACGGAGAACGCGGTCTCCCTGGGGCGTAGATCTGCGCGCGAGCGCCTCGCCCACCTCCTGTGCGAACTCGCTTGCCGGCTATCGGGCTCTGCGGACGTTTCCCCGTCATTCGAGGCGCCGATCACACAGGAAAACTGGGCCGATCTCACCGGGCTGAGCGCCGTCCATCTCAATCGCTCGCTCCAGGCCCTGCGGACCGACGAGCTTTTGCAGGTCTCCGGTCGCACGATCCGCATTCTGGATTGGCCCGGGCTGATGCGCGCCGGCCTGTTCACCCCGGACTACCTTCATCTCGACGACCACCGCGCGGCCGAGGCGGCGCGAGCTGCGCCGGGGACAGTCGCCGGCAACGGAGAAGGCCTGCGATCCGGCGCGGCTGAGAGCACGACGGCCGGCGCAGCCGGGGAGCTGAACCATCGGGTTGCGAACAGTCTGCAGTTGGCGTCCAGCTTTCTGGCGCAGCAGCAGCGCCGTACGCGCGACGAGGCGGCCAGGTCCGCGCTTTCGGACGCCCGGACACGGCTGGACGCCGTGGGACGGCTGCACCGCTACCTCTACGTTCACGGCCGCAATCGTCAGGTCGATCTCAGGACGTTCCTGGCCGGTGTTTGCTCGGCCATTGCCGAAGGGACGGGACTGGCCTGCCATGCCCGCGCCCCAAGCGTCGCCATCGATGGGAGCGCGGCGCAGCAACTGGGGATTCTCGTCAACGAAGTGGCGCTCAACGCGGCCAAGCACGCCTTCCCAGGAAGGCGTCCGGGACGCCTGTCGGTTGAGGCCGACCTCATCGGTCGGCAGCTCCGCCTGAGGCTGTCGGACGATGGTCGGGGACTCCCAAGGGACTTCGACATCGGGGCCGATCACGGTCTCGGCATGACCATACTCAGCGCCGTGGCGCGCCAGCTGGGCGGCGCCCTGCGGGCCGCCAACCACGGCGGCGGCGCGCAGTTCACGCTGCTCGCGCCCCTCGACAGGCTACAGCGCGGATCGCTTGTCCTGTAGCGGCGGCCGCGATCCGGAGGGAGCCGCTCGATGGCCTCCTTCTGGCGACCTCGCGAGGCGCCCGGGGCGCGCCGTCGACGGAGCCTCATCGCATGGACATCCTCGTCGTGCTGGCGATCGCGCTACTTCCCGCCGCAGGCTTTCAGATCGGCGTCGCGGTGGCCGACGCCTTCGACCCTCCGCCCTGGTTGCTGGGCGCGACTCTTCACGCCGCAGCCGGTGTCGCGCTTGCCGTGATCGCCTTGGAACTGGCGCCGAGGTCGCTCGGCGCCGGCCCTCTCGCGCCGACCCTCCTGGCGTTTGCCGTCGGTGCGGGGTTCTCGCTCGTCGCGGTCGGGCTCGCGACGGGGGTCCGCCGCATCGCGGGGACGCGCCAGGGCGGGCTTGCGGTCTATGCGGTCGCGCTGGCGGACCTCTTCGCGGACGGGCTGATGACCGGCGCCGGCGCAGCAGCGTCGGCCGAGCTCGCATTGCTGCTGGGGGGCAGCCAGATCGTCGCCAATATCCCCGCAGGCTTCGCCGCGACCGCCCATCTCCAGGACCACGGCGGCGGTCGACGGCTGAGGGTGGGCCTCGGGGCGATGATGAGCCTGCCCGCTCTGGCGGCGGCAACCCTGGGCTGGCTCGCTCTGCGCGACCAGCCGGCGTCGACCCAGGCGGTCGCGCTTTCGGCGGTGGCGGGGCTGTTGCTCGCGGCCACCGTTGAGGATCTCATCCCGCAGGCGGACAGGCCCCGGAGCCCACGCGGCCTCTCGACCGCTGCGCTCGCCGGCGGATTCGTCTTCCTGTTTTGGTTGTCGCGCGCATCCGGCAGCTGACGAGCCCGTCAGTCCCCCTGGCCCAGGACATAAAGCGCCGGAAGGGCGGCGGCGTAGACCGCGAGGACGGCCCAACTGTCGGGACCGAGCCGCAATGTCGTCTTGTCGCGCCGTTCAATCAGGCCCGCGACGTAGAGCAGCGTCACCACGATGCCAAGCAATGCGGCGAAGGCGGCGAAGACCCCCAGCTCGTTCAACACAGGGGGGCCGCGGTAGGCGACGTCGATGACGAAGATCAGCATCAGGTCGAAGATGTTGGTGCCGAAGATGTCGGAGAACGCCATCATGTAGCGGCGGATGAGCACGGCCGTCACCACGGTGCTGATCTCCGGCAGCGAGGTCGCGAGCGCGAGCAGGGTGACGCCCACGAAGTTGTCGCTGATGCCGGATTGCCGCGCGATTGCGTCAGCCGTCTGCGAGAGCAGATAACCTGCGACGAAGATCGTCGCGCCCATGGCCGCCGTCAGTCCGATCGCGCGGCGCAGGTTGTCCGGCTTACCGTCGACTTCGCCCCCCTCGGGTTCAGGCGGGGGATTGGGGCGCCACGTCTCGCGGCCCTTGTAGCGCGAGATCATCCAGAAGAACGTCACGCCCAGCAGGAATGCCGCCGCGCTCCAGGCGCCCACACCCGCCACGTCGATGTCGCCGACCAGGGCGCCGGCGATGAGCACCGCCAGCAGCAGGCAGGAGAAGACCGCCTGCAGCAGGACGGTCGGCCCGGCCACTTGGGCCGACATCGCGCGGCCCCGCAGCATGGCGTCGCCAATCGCGATGATGACGACCTGCGCGGCGACGCCGCCCAGGAGATTGCTCACAGCCAGACGGGCGTTGCCGGTCAGGCTCGCCGTCGTGGATACAGCGACCTCCGGAAGCGAGGTGATGCCGCCCAGCAGCAGCATGCCGGCCAGCGCCGAACCCAGGCCGGTCATCTCCGAAATGGCGTCGGCGTAGCGGGTGAGCCGTGAGCCCGCCCACCAGACGACCGCAGCCGCGACGCCGAAGATCGCGAGGTTGGCCCATAGCGGGTAAGCCCCGAAGTCCAGCAGCGTCATCCGCGCCACTCGCTGGCTGGCAAGGTCGGTTGCGCCCAAGCCTGCCCCGCGGCGAGCAACGCCCGGATCGGGGCGTTCCGCAGGGTGGGAACGCGCCGACGCGCGACCCAGGCGGTCTCGGGCGCGGGCAGGGGAACGGTCAAGGCGCCGCGCCCGCGGCGGCGAGGATCTCCGCCTTGCTCTGCCGGCTGGCGATCCGACCATCAGCGACCCGCAGAGTGTCCCGGGGGACGCTGACCAGCATGCCGTCGATCTGCAGGATGGCCATCGGGCCGGTGGCGCTGCGTCCCCACGCCTCGAATTCGCCGATGACGCGGCCCCGGGAATCCTGGACGGCCATCCCCGGCGCCACACCACCCCAACCGTCGCGTTCGAGAGCCTTGCCCGGCGACCCCGGCAGCGACGGCGACCGGCTTGTGCGCGATGGCGGATCACCTCGAATGACGTGAGGGGTCTGGAGCAGGCTCAGGCGCCCGACCGATTGGCCTTGCCTGTCGACCAAGTCGCCGGCGCCATACAGCGCCGCTGGCTGCGCGAGGGCCGCATGCGCACCGAAGCCCCCGAGCAGGAGCACAATCAAACGCAAGGTCATCGAATCTCCTCTCGCTGCGGGCCATTTGCGGGTGACGGTCGACAGGGGTCGCGGCGCCGGGCCTCGCTCCGCTGAGGCGCGTTGGCCGAAGCGATTTCGACGGTCGCGAGCCGGGTGATCCGATCACTCCGGCGCACCAGCAACCGCCGGGCGCGCCGGGGGGTTGCGTCACGGAGTCGTGTTCTGGGGTGCGGAATTCGTTCGTGTCGTCAGCGCCTTAGCATTTGAGTTCCTTGCGGAACGATCCAGGGCGCCCTCGGTTGGTCTCGACATCGGCTATGGCTGCAGCCGCACCGCCGGTTCAAGGTCCCAGCAGGTCCGGGGCGGCGGGCAGGCGGGCGCGAAGGCGCGACGGGCCGAGGCCCATGCGTTCGCCGAGCCGCTCATCCCAGCCGTAGTCGTCCTGGGCGAAGCGGACCGCGCCCGCCGGACCGGTGCTGGCGGTCAGGTAGAGGAGGCGCACCGGTATGGATTGGCCGAGCTCGACGGTATGGGTCTCGCCGGACGCAAGCGCGGCCTCGAACGTGTCGAGGCGCCCATGCTCCCCCGCCAGCCGCCGTGCGAAGCCGACAGCGTCCTCCACCCGCACGCAGCCGTGGCTGCGCAGCCGATCCGGGGCTGCGAAAAGCGCCTTCGCCGGAGTGTCGTGAAGATAGATCGCGTACGGATTGCGCATATCGAACTTGACCCGTCCCAGGGCCGCGCCGGGTCCGGGGCGCTGGATGACCCGGCCTCCGGAGACGTACATGTCCCGGCGCTCGAGGTAGTCGCGGCCCCTTGGCAAGATCTCGGTCTCGGCGATGGACTGGGGCACGTACCAGGGCGGGTTGACGACCAGGGTGTCGAAAGCGGCGCTCAACAGCGGCGTCTTATGCGCCACGGCGCCGGCCACCACACGGGCGCGATACGACGGACGGCCCTCCCGGTAATAGGTCATCACCGCTTCAGCGATGTTCACGTCGATGCGCGTCGCCGGCGCCGGACGCTGTAGCCATCGGCGACGCTCCAGGTTGAGCGCCAGCTGGCGGGCGCGGTCCTGCGGGCCCTGGTTGAGCTCCGCGATGGTTTCCGGCCCGATGATCCCGTCAAGGCGCAAACCCGCCTCGCGTTGCAGGCGCCGGACGGCGGCTTCCAGAGCCGGACCGTAGGACGCTCCGGACACAACCGGCTTGGCGAGCAGCCCTCGCTCGTACAGCCGCTCGCTGATCGCAGGCAGCCGCGGATCGCGGTCCCGCGGGCGGATCGGCCGGCTTGCCTCGATATCCGGAGCAGGGCCGTCCGCCGCTCGCGCAAGCTGCCGCAGGCAGGCCTCCGACAGGGCCTTGTATCCCGCGCCCTGAGGCGCAAGCGACTCCAGCCAGGTCGACAGGCGGCCGGCTTCCCGGGCGATCGCCACGCCCGATCCCGGCGGCGCCGGCTGCATCTCGAGCGTGAAAATGCGGTGGATCTCGCGGGGGTCCACCACGCCCGATGTCAGCGCGCGGGCGTAGGTCTGCGCCACGCGGGTGAGGACCTCGTCGGGCGCGTTGTCGAGTTGCGCCAGGAACGGTCCGCCGTTCAGGCCGTGCCGCGGCGCCTCGGTCAGCGCGTCCCGCAACTGAGCGATCTCAGACAGGGACCAGAGCGGAGGCGGCCGGGGCGACGTTTCCGTCCAGATCGGCAGCGCGCGCATGCCGCCGGCCATCAGACCTGCGGACAACAGCAGCGCTGAGCGACGCGTGATGAGGGCGCCGGAGATGACGAGACCTTTCTTGGGTGGCTACAGAAGCCAACACCACAGCCGAGACGCGGTTCAGGGCGGACAAGGGATCGTGATGCGAGGGGCGTCCGAGCGCGGAACGGCGTCGACAGAGGGGTGTTCCCCCGTCATGTCCCAAACCGATCGCGAAAAGCACGGCTCACGCCTCGCCTTCTTCATCAGCCCGCGTCTCGGTGCGCTCGTCCTGCTCGCGGTGTTCCTGATCGCGTTGCTGTTGTGGCGCTGAGGTCGAGGCGGCAGGCCATGTACGCCGCGCGGTCCAAGCCCCCGACGCCGGCCCGATGATGTGGCCGTTCGCCACGCGGCCCGCTGCGCCAGGATCATTCCGCGGAAAGGTCGTCGCCGTGACCGGCGCCTCGGCCGGCGTCGGCCGGGCCGTTGCTCTCGCGGCGGCCGCCGCCGGAGCTGATGTCGCGCTTCTCGCTCGCAGCGAGCGGGCGTTGAGCGCCGTCGCCCGCGAGGTCGAGCGATCGGGCGGCCGCGCGGCCATCGCATCCGTGGATGTCGCCGACGCCGACGCGGTTGCAAGGGCGGCGACGTCCATGGAGGGCGAGCTCGGGCCGATCGATATCTGGGTCAACGCGGCCATGGCGACTGTCTTCTCGCCGGTCAGCCGCCTGCCGCCCGACGAGGTTCGCCGTGTGACCGAGGTCACCTATCGCGGATCGGTGAATTGCATGTTGGCGGTCCTGCCCTCAATGCGCCGACGGGGGAGCGGACTCATTGTCCAGGTGGGCTCCGCGCTCGCTTTCCGCGGCATCCCGCTGCAGGCGCCGTACTGCGGGGCGAAGCATGCGTTGCGCGGCTTCATCGGCTCCCTCCGTACGGAACTGATCCACGAAGGGAGTCCCGTCCGCGTCATCCAGGTTCATCTTCCCGCGATCAACACGCCTCAGTTCGCCTGGTCCCGAACCCACGTGGCGCGTCGGCCGAGGCCTCTCGGCGGCATCTTCACTCCGGAGACGGCCGCCCAGGCGATCCTGGCGGCCGCGCGGCGGCCTTCGCAGGACTACTGGCTGGGCGCCCCGACGCTCCAGGCGATCCTGGGGCAGGCCGTGGCGCCGCGTCTGTTGGACCACTTGATGGCCCGTCGCGCGTGGGAAGGGCAATTCACGGGAGAGCCGGCCGAGCCGCGGGCGGGCAATCTCTACGCGAGCGTGGAGGGGCTCCACGCGGTTCACGGGCCCTTCAGTGATCAAGCCAGGCCGCGTGCGACGTTGATGCCGGCGCAGCCGGCTCGCCTGGCCGCAATTGCGCTCGGCCTCCTGGCCGCCGGCAGCCTCGGTTATCTCGCCTCGCGGCGCTCGAATCGAACGTCCGTCGGTACACGCGGATGATCCGTGCGGCGAACTGGAGCCGCGTTGACCTCGACGTTCAGGCCGTGCATGGGGACACCCGCAGGTGGATCGGGGCGCTCCGAGAGACCGAAGCGTCCCTTTCTCCGCCTCACGTCCGGACGGAATCGGCCATGACCCACACCATCTTCATCGACGGGGAAGCCGGCACCACCGGCCTGCAGATCCGGGATCGGCTGGCGCGGCGCCCGGACCTGGAGGTGCTGTCCATCGATCCCGCCCGGCGCAAGGACGCCGACGCGCGCGCCGAGCTGCTGAACGCGGCGGACGCCGTGGTGCTGTGCCTGCCGGACGACGCTTCGCGCGAGGCGGTGGGCATGATCACCTCGAACCGGGTCAAGGTGGTGGACGCCTCGACGGCCTTCCGGACGGCGCCCGGCTGGACCTATGGCTTCGCCGAGATGTCGGCCACGCAGCGGGATGACATCCGCAAGGCCACCCGCGTGTCCAACCCCGGCTGCTACCCCACCGGCTTCATCAGCCTGGTGCGGCCGCTGGTGGCCGCAGGCCTGATCCCGGCGGACTTCCCCCTGACCGTGAACGCGGTGTCGGGCTATTCCGGCGGCGGCAAGGGCCTGATCGGCGAGTTCGAGGACCAGGCCCCAGCGGCGGGGACCAACGACGCCTTCCGCGCCTATGGCTTCACCCTGGCGCACAAGCACCTGCCCGAAATGCAGGTCCACACGGGCCTCGCCCACCCCCCGGTGTTCGCCCCCGCCGTGGGCCGCTACGCCCAGGGCATGTTCGTGGAAGTGCCGCTGCAGCTCTGGGCGCTGCCCGGCAAGCCGTCGCCGGCGGATCTGCACGTGGCGCTGGCCGCCGCCTATGCGGGCGAGACGTTCGTCGAGGTGGCGAGCGGGGCGGAGTGCGCGGAACTGCAGAAGGCGCGCGCCGGGGCCGGCGGATATGTCCAGGCCCTGGATCCGGAAGCGCTGAACGGGACCAACCGGATGCGCCTCTTCGTGTTCGGCAGCGCCGATGGCGGGCAGGCGCGGCTGGTCGCTCTGCTGGACAACCTGGGCAAGGGCGCCTCGGGCGCGGCGGTGCAGAACCTGAACCTGATGCTGGGCCTGCCGGAAGGCGCCGGGCTGTAGCGCGGGGCCTCGCGCGGCGTGTAACCTTTCGGGCGCGCCGCACGTACATAGGAGCATGAGCACCATGTCCATCGACCGGCGGGGCTTCCTCGCCGCCGCCTCCGCCCTGGCCACTGTCGCTCCGGCCTCGTCCTTCGCGGCCGCGCGCGACGCCTACGCCAACTCGCCCTATCGCAAGATCACCGACGCCGAGTGGCGCAAGCGGTTGCCTGAGGCCAGCTATCGGATCCTCCGCAACGAAGACACCGAACGGCCGGGGTCCAGCCCGCTGCTCAAGGAAAAGCGGAAGGGTACGTTCGCCTGCCTGGGCTGCGGCCTGCCGCTGTTCAGCTCGACCACGAAGTACGAGAGCGGCACCGGCTGGCCCAGCTTCTACCGCGCCCTGCCGGGCGCCCTGGCCACCAAGACCGACTACAAGATCGGCGTGCCGCGGACCGAGTACCACTGCGCCCAATGCCTGGGGCACCAGGGGCATGTGTTCGACGATGGTCCGCGTCCCACGGGCCTGCGCTACTGCAACAACGGCTTTGCGCTGAAGTTCATACCCGCCTGAAAAAGTCGGCCCGGGACGGCGCAAGGT
>NZ_LSJI01000177.1 GCF_001557235.1 Phenylobacterium sp. CCH9-H3
CACAAGGCCGCCGTGTCCTTGTAGGGATCGCCGACGGTGTCGCCGGTCACGGCGGCCTTGTGCGCCTCCGAGCCCTTGCCCCCGTGATGGCCTTCCTCGATCAGCTTCTTGGCGTTGTCCCAGGCGCCGCCGCCCGACGTCATCGAGATGGCGACGAACAGGCCGGTGACGATGACGCCCATGAGCATGGCGCCAAGGGCCGCGAAGCCGTTCACCTTGCCGGCGATCGAGGTGATCGCGAAGAACAGCACGATGGGCGAGACGACCGGCAGCAGCGACGGGACGATCATCTCCTTGATCGCCGCCGACGTGAGGATGCCCACGGCGCGGCCGTACTCGGGCTTGACCTCGCCGGTCATGATGCCGGGGTTCTCCCGGAACTGGCGACGGACCTCCTCCACCACGGACTCGGCGGCCCGGCCGACGGCCGTCATCGACATGCCGCCGAACAGGAACGGCAGCAGCCCGCCGAAGAGAAGACCGACGACGACGTAGGGATTGGAGAGGTCGAAGGCGACCGCGCCCAGCCCTTCGAAGTAGGATCCCGGCTCCGCATTGGCCGCGAAGTACTTCAGGTCCTCGGTATAGGCGGCGAAGAGCACCAGGGCGCCCAGGCCGGCCGATCCGATGGCATACCCCTTGGTGACCGCCTTGGTGGTGTTGCCCACGGCGTCCAGCGCGTCGGTGGTCACGCGGACCTCCGGCGGCAGGCCGGCCATCTCGGCGATCCCGCCGGCGTTGTCCGTCACAGGACCGAAGGCGTCGAGGGCGACGATGAAGCCGGCGAGCGACAGCATCGAGGTGGTGGCGATGGCGATACCGAACAGGCCCGCCAGGTTATAGGTGACGATGATCCCGGCGATGATGACGATCGCGGGCGCGGCCGTCGCTTCCAGGCTCATGGCGAGCCCCTGGATCACATTGGTCCCGTGGCCCGACACCGACGCCTTGGCCACCGACTTCACCGGCCGGAAGCCCGTGCCGGTGTAGTATTCGGTGATCACGACGATCAGGGCGGTGACCACCAGGCCGGCGATGCCGCAGTAGAAGAGCTCGCCCGCGCCGAAGGTGGTGTCGCCCACCGTCACGGTGGTGGTGACGAGGCCGTTGATCACCCACCAGAGCGCGCCGACCGACAGGACGCCGGTGACGATCAGGCCCTGGTAGAGGGCGCCCATGATGTTCTGGGACTTGCCGAGCCGCACCGCGAAGGTGCCGATGATCGACGTGACGATGCAGACGCCGCAGATGGCCAGCGGCAACAGCATCATGTTGGACACTTCCGGCAGGCCGCGGAAGAAGATCGCCGCCAGGACCATGGTGGCGACCGTGGTCACCGCATAGGTCTCGAACAGGTCGGCCGCCATGCCGGCGCAGTCGCCGACGTTGTCGCCCACGTTGTCGGCGATCGTGGCGGCGTTACGCGGGTCATCCTCAGGGATGCCGGCTTCGACCTTGCCCACCATGTCGCCGCCAACGTCGGCGCCCTTGGTGAAGATGCCGCCGCCCAGACGGGCGAAGATGGAGATCAGCGAGGCGCCGAAGCCGAGCGCCACCAGGCTGTCCACTACCTCGCGGCTGGTGTTTTCAAGGGCCATGGGGCCGGTCAGCACATAGTAGTAGCCGGCGACGCCGATCAGGGCGAAGCCCGCCACCAGCATGCCGGTGATGGCGCCGGAGCGGAACGCGAGCGAGAGACCCTTGGCCAGGCTCTCGGACGCGGCCTGGGCCGTGCGCACGTTGGCGCGGACCGAGATCAGCATGCCGGCGAAGCCCGCCAGGCCCGACAGGATGGCGCCGATGGCGAAGCCGATGGCCGCCTTGGGCCCGATCAGCACGCCCACGAGGATCAGGATCACCACGCCGACGATGCCGATCGCGGTATATTGCTTGTTCAGATACGCCTGCGCGCCTTCCTGGATGGCGGCGGCGATCTCCTGCATCCGGGCGTTGCCCGGCGAGGCCTTCAGGAGCGAAAGGGTCTGGACGACGCCGTAAAGCACCGCCAGCGCTCCTGCGCCGATCACCAACAGTAGAACGGAACTCATAGTCGATAGCCCCTTTGCGATTTGATCGCGGGGGTGACCGGCGGCCGCCTCTTACGGGCGTGCGTCCGGCTGGCTCCCATCCCCCGACGCGTTTCCCCAAGTGGTTCCCGAGGGCGCGTGGATGCGCCCGTGGAAAGACCGGGGAACGTACTCAGGTTTTCAGCGGCCGTGCAACCGGCGACGCCGGGGAGCCTCACCCAGAGGCAGGCGGATCAGCCGCGCAGCTGGCCGACCCGACGGCGCGGCGCCTGGGAGGTGACGACCACGGAGCGGATCTGGCCGGGCCCGGCGATCGCCGCGGCCTCGCGGGCCAGGGCCGCGGTCAGGCGCGGCGTGTCCACCTGCGACAGATCGGCGGGGTTCGTGAACGGCGTGCGGTGGCCCGCCCGGACTAGGGCGTCGCGGAAGAACGGCTCCTTCTCCCGCAAACGCGCCGCGTTGGCGCCGCCGGTCAGGTTGATGCGGACGTAGACGAAGACGTAGTTGACCAGGAGGCCCTTGTTCACGATCGGCAGCGCCACGGGCTGCAGGTCGACGTACTGGCCGACGTCGCCCTTGCCCTCCTTCTTGGGCTCCGAGCCCTGGGCCGTCGTGGCGGCCAGGGCGAAGGCTGCGGCGATGAGGGCGCGGCGAATCATAGGTCCAGCATGCTCCCAACGCGTTGCCGCAAGGTTGAGAGGCGCGAGATCACCGGACGTTGCGTGGCGGCGGTCGGGGAACGGTGGTAGCTTCACAGCAATGACATAGGGAGGATCACGGAGCATGTCTCCGACCCGTCGCCACGCCGCCCTCGGCCTGCTGGCCGCCGGCGGCACGGCCCTGCCCGCGGCGCGAGCCCTGGCGCAGGACAACACCGCCTCACCCCAGATCGAACTACCCGACGAGGACCACCCGCCCACGGCGCTCGACACCACCAAGGGCCGCTACGAGCACATGCTCGCCCCGGTGCTCATCAACGACCAGGGCCCGTTCAACTTCCTGCTCGACACCGGCGCCAACGTCAGCTGCGTCTCGCACAGCCTGATGGAGCGCCTCGACCTGAAGTCGGCGGAGACGGCGCGGGTCCACACGGTCGTGGGAGTGCGGCATCGGCCGATCGTGACCCTGGACCGCCTGCGGGTCGGGCCCCGTGACCGCCGCAAGGTGCGGGCGCCCGCCCTGCCCATCAAGGGATCGGATGTCGATGGCATCCTGGGCGTCGACTGGCTGAAGGGCCAGAGGCTGATCCTGGACTTCAAGAACAGCCGGATGGAGATCACCCGCTCGCAGCCGGACCAGGGGGAGCCGGGCCGCATCGTGATCGTGCCGGCGCGCCGCCGCCACGGCCAGCTCACGATCGTGGACGCCGACCTCAGCGGAAAGCGGATCAGCGCCATCATCGATTCCGGCGCCCAGGGCACCCTCTGCAACCGCAAGCTCCGCGACCTGGTCCGCGCCCAGGAAGCGCGGCGGGGGCCGCCTGAGCCGCTCCGGATGGTGCGCATGGAGTCCCTCGCCGGCGAAAGCTTCGTGGGCGAGTCGGTGTTCCTGCCGTTCCTGCGACTCGGCGGCCTGCATCTCGGCAACGTGCCGGTGACCTATGCCGACATGCACGTCTTCGACATCTGGGGGCTGAAGGACACCCCAGCGCTGGTCATCGGCATGGACCTCCTGGCCCAATTCGACCAGGTCGCACTGGACTTCGGCCGCTCGCAGGTGCGCTTCGACTTCGTGTAGCCGACCGGAACCTCAGCCGTGGCGCCAGCCGCCGGCGCCGGGATCGACCGCGCGGCCAGCGGCCCGAACCTCCACGCCTTCGCCTTCGCGCACCTCGCCGATCACCGTGAAGCCGGGGGGCTTCCGCACGCCCGAGGCCATGGTGCAGACCACCTCATAGTCGTCGCCGCCGGTCCCGAGCCGCAGCAGGCTCGCCCCCACGTCCGCCTGTCGCTCCAGCCAGGTCGCCGCCGCCCCCGAAAGCGGCAGCCGGTCGAGTTCGATCAGCAGGCCCACGCGGCTGGCCTCGGCGATGTGGCGCGCGTCGGCCACCAGCCCGTCCGAGACGTCGGCCGCCGCCGTGGCGTGCCGGCGAAGCGTCTCCCGCAGGTCGACCCGCGGCTCCGGCATCCGGTAGCGATAGGCCAGGCGGCCGTCGGGATCCTCGATCTGTCCCTTCACCGCGGCCAGGCCGAGGGCCGCATCGCCGATCGTGCCGCTGACCAGCAGCTTGTCGCCCGGCCGCGCGCCGGCCCGACGCACCATGCGCCCTGCCGGGACCCAGCCCATCGCCGTGAGCGTACACGTGAACGGGCCCGGCGTGGTCACGGTGTCGCCGCCCAGCAGATCGATGCCGAAGGCCTCCAGGTCCGCGGCCAGGCCCATGGCGAAGAGTTCGCGGTCGCGGTCGGCAAAGCCCTGCGGCCAGGCGACGGCGAGGAAGGCGGCGAAGGGCTCGGCTGCCTTGGCCGCGAGGTCCGACACGTTCACCCGCACCAGCTTGCGCGCCACCAGCTCCGGCGCCTCACCCTGCGGAAAATGCACGCCCTCGACGATGGCGTCCTTGGTCACCACCAGGTCGAAGCCGGGCCGCTGGGGAATGACCGCCGCGTCGTCACGCAACTCGAACGCCCCCGGCGCGCCGCGGGTCAGGGGGCGGAAGAGCCGGGCGATCTCGCCGAACTCGTCCAGCCCTTTGGGTGGGGCCTCAGGCGCCGGACCGGACATCCCGCGCCACCCCATCCAGGGCGCCGTTCACGAACCCGGGCTCGGAGCCCTCGAAGAAGCTCTTGGCCACCTCGACATACTCGTCGATGGCGACTTCGGTCGGCACGTCCGGCCGGTTGGCCAGCTCGTACGTCCCCGCGCGCAGGATGGCGCGGACGGTGGCGTCCAGCCGCTCCAGCCGCCAGTTCTCGGCCAGCCGCTTGGCGATGGCCGCATCGACCCGCTTCTGCTCGGCCACCACGCCGCGCACGAGCTCGGCGAAGAACGCCTCGTCGGCTGAGGCCAGGGTGTCGCCTTCGCCCTCCACGCCTTCGAGGGCGCGGTCGAAGCGGTGGTCAGTGAACTCGCGGATCACGCTCTCGACGCCGATGGAGGAGACCTCCATCTGATAGAGGGCCTGGACGGCGGCGAGCCGCGCCACGGAGCGGGACGCATGGGCGCTCATCGGTTGGCGCCCGACAGCTGGTGCTTCAGCTCGATCATGGTCAGGGCCGCGCGGGCCGCGCCGCCGCCCTTGTCGCCCTCGCTGATCCGCGCCCGGGCCCAAGCCTGTTCGTCGTCCTCGGTGGTCAGAACGCCGTTGCCGATGCACAGCTTCTTGCTCACGGTCAGGTCCATGATCCCGCGGGCGCTCTCGTTCGAGACGATCTCGAAGTGGTAGGTCTCGCCGCGGATCACACAGCCCAGGGCCACATAGCCATCGTAGCGCTTGCCGGCGGGGCGGTGGCCGCCCTCCTCCGCAAAGGCGATGGCGCCGGGGATCTCCAGCGCGCCGGGAACCGTCACGACGTCGTACTCCGCCCCGTAGGCGCTCAGCGCCTGGGTCGCGCCCTCCAGCAGGGCGTCGGCCAGGTCGTCGTAGAAGCGCGCCTCGACAATGAGGATGCGGATCGGCTCGTCGCTCATGGATGGTCCTTCGGGGTCTCGAGCGGAAGCCTTTAGGCCGTTTCGCGCCAGCGGGCGAGATACCGCGCCAGCATGTCGATCTCCAGGTTCACCCGGCTGCCGACCTTGAGGGTCCCCAGGGTGGTCACCTCCCAGGTGTGGGGGATCAGGTTCACGCCGAAGACATCGTCCTCCACCTCGTTGACGGTCAGGGACACGCCCTCGACCGTGATCGATCCCTTGGGCGCTATGTAACGGTGCAGCGGCTTCGGGACACGCACCTTCACCCGGTGCGAGCCGCCCTCGCTCTCGATGGAGACCACCTCGCCGACCCCGTCCACGTGGCCCGACACGATGTGGCCGCCCAGTTCGTCGCCGACGCGGGCGGCGCGCTCCAGGTTGACGGGCCGACCTTCTTGCCAGTCGGACAGCGTCGTCAGCGACAGGGTCTCGCCCGAGACCTCCACCGCGAACCAGCCCTCGCCTTTCTCCACCACGGTCAGACAGCAGCCGGCGTGGCTGACCGAGGCGCCGATGTCCACGGTCGAGAGGTCGAACCGCGTCTCGATCTCGAACCGGCGGTCGCGGTTGGTGTCGCGGACGGCGCGCACGCGCCCCACGTCGGTGACGATGCCGGTGAACATTCAGCCCCTCGCGTAGCGTTCCCAGAGGTCGTCGCCCAGGGCGCTCACCTCTACGCGCCGGAAATGGGGCGCCTCGGCCAGCGCTGCAACCGCCAGGGCGCCGACGGCGGGCCGGCCCTCGCCGCCGATGAGGATGGGCGCACGGAACCACTCGATGGCGTCCACCAGGCCGCAGCGCAGGAAACTGCCCGCCACCTGGCCGCCGCCTTCGACGAAGAGGTCGTACAGTCCCTCGGCGGTCAGGGCCTCGACCACCGTCTTGAGCTCTGGCCGGTCTTCCCCCACCGCGCGCACGGTCAGCACCTTCACGCCGGCCTCGAGGAGCGCCGGGTCTGGATCTTCGGTGGCGATGACATAGGTCGGCACGTCGCGGGCGGTCTTCACCAGCTTGCACTCGGCCGTCAGCCGCTGGCGGCTGTCCAGCACGACGCGCGCGGGCTGGCGGCCGTTATAGCCTGGGAGGCGGACGGTCAGTTCGGGATCGTCGGCCAGGGCGGTCTCGATGCCCACCAGCACCGCGTCGTGCGCCGCTCGTAGGCGATGCACCTGTTCGCGGCTCTGCGGACCGGTGATCCAGCGGCTCTCGCCGGCGGCCGTGGCGATCCGTCCGTCCAGCGACGTGGCGAGCTTGAGGGTGACGCTCATCGGGGCGTCTTATGGGCGCCAATCCGCGCGCGAGCAAGATTGGGCGATGCGGACCAGGAGCTTGGGACCCGCAAGCTGCTGGCCGGCGCGCGTCAGTCGCTGGCGGTGTCTCGCACCACATCCAGGAAGGCGCGGAGCGCTGGCGGAACTGCGCGACCCCGGGGGTAATATACGGCCACGTCCTCCGCGGCTTGGGTCCAGTCCCCGAGCACTTCTCGTACCTGCCCGCTGGCGAGCGCGGCGGCGGCGGCCAGGGCGGGTACGTAAGCGACGCCCACCCCCCGGACCGCGGCCTCGACCATGAGGTCCTCGTCGTCCAGCACGACCGGCGCAGGCACGTCCATGGTCAACGCGGCTCCGCCGCGCTCGAACTCCCAGCGGTAGAGCTTGCCGCTCGGCAGCCGATGGCCCACGCAACGATGCCGCCTCAGATCGTCTGGCGTCGCTGGAACGCCGGCGCGATCGAGATAGGTTGGAGAGGCCACGCACATGTACCGGAAGTTCTTGGACAGTCGCATGGCGATCATGTCCCGCGGGATCATGTCGGCGAGCCGGACCCCAGCGTCGAACCCGGCGGACACGATGTCTATCAGCTTGCCCTCGGCGACCACATCCACAGTGACGTCGGGGAATCGGACGGACATCTGCGGCAGAACCTTGCGAACGATGATCGCGGCCGCCAGACGCGGCGCGTTGACACGCACGGTGCCGGCCACGCTGCCGCGGAAGGCCGCGACCGCATCCAGCGCCTCATCCAGTTGGACGATAGCGGGCCGCAGAGCGTCGAGAAGCTGGAACCCCGCCTCGGTCGGAGAGACGCTGCGAGTGGTGCGGTTGAGAAGTCGCACGCCCAGTCCGGCCTCTAAACCGCGAATGGCGTGACTGAGGGTCGACGGCGCAGCGCCGAGTTCGTCGGCCGCCCGGCGGAAGCTGCGGTGGGTGGCGACGGCCATGAAGGCCGCGAGATCGTTCAACGAAGGGCGGACCATTGATGGCCGTTTTGCATCACCTCGTACGCACTTCAAAGTCTAGTTGTTCAAAGCCCTCGACCTTAACTCCGTCGCTCGGGCGAGCACGGGCTCGCCAATGACGAGATGAGGACCACCAAATGTCGAAGCGCGAAGCGGTCTTTCCGGCTGGGCGGCATGAACTGTACAGCCTACATGCCTATTCCGCGGCGATCAGATCGGGAGATCTGCTGTTCGTGTCCGGCCAAGTGGGCAGCCGCTGCGATGGCTCGCCCGAGCCGGACTTCGAGGCGCAGGTCCGGCTCGCGTTCGCCAACCTGAAGGCGACGTTGGCTGCGGGCGGGTACACGCTAGACGACATCGTCGACGTGACGACCTTCCACACGGATCCCGAAAGCCAGTTCGCCACCGTCATGGCCGTGAAGGCCGAGGTCTTTCCGGAGGAGCCCTATCCCAATTGGACCGCCGTCGGCGTCAACTGGCTCGCTGGCTTCGATTTCGAGATCAAGGTGATCGCCCGGCGGCCGGCATGATCGCGGATGACGCCAAGGACAAGGCGGCCTCGCCGTCCTAGCCCCGGGCGACAATCCGCGCGCCTTTCAGGGCTGACGTGGGCTACCGCTCGTCGGCGGCGGCTTCGCTGAGACCTTCCTCGCCGAGGAAACGGGCGAAGTCGTCGGTTTCCTTGAAGTCGCGATAGACCGAGGCGTAGCGGACGTAGGCCACGTCATCGAGCTGCTTCAGGTGCTTCATGATCAGCTCACCGATCGTGGAGGACGGCAGTTCGGTCTCGCCCATGCTCTCGAGTTGGCGGGTGATGGTCGAGATCATCCGCTCGACCCTCTCGGGCTCCACGGGACGCTTGCGCAGGGCCACCGAGAGCGAGCGGGCCAGCTTGTCGCGATCGAACGGCGCGCGCCGGCCGGAGCGCTTGAGGATGGTCAGCTCACGCAGCTGGACACGCTCGAAGGTCGTGAAGCGGCCCTCGCACGCCGGGCACAGCCGGCGACGGCGGATAGCCGCGCCGTCTTCCGACGGTCGGCTGTCCTTCACCTGGGTCTCGTCGTGGCCGCAGAACGGGCAGCGCATATCTAGCCCCCTTCCCGGCCACTTAACGCTATTAGGCGTATATGGGGAAGCGTTTGGTCAGGGCTACCACCTCGCCGCGCACCTTCTGTTCCACGGCGGTGGAGTCCTCGCCCGTGGAGACCGCATCCAGGACCTCGCCGATCCACTGGCCCACCTGGCGGAACTCGGCCGGGCCGAAGCCGCGGGTCGTGCCCGCCGGCGTGCCGACGCGCAGGCCCGAGGTCTGCATGGGCGGCAGCGGATCGCCGGGAATGGAGTTCTTGTTGGTGGTGATCCCGGCGCGCTCCAGGGCGATCTCGGCCTGGGCGCCCGAGACGTTCTTCGGCGTCAGGTCGACCAGCATCAGGTGGCTGTCGGTGCCGTTGGAGACGATCTTGAAGCCCACGCTCTGCAGGCTGTCGGCCAGGGCCCGCGCGTTCTCGATCACCTGTTTCGCATAGGTCTTGAATTCGGGCCGCAGCGCTTCGCCGAAGGCCACGGCCTTGGCCGCGATCACGTGCATCAGGGGGCCGCCCTGTAGCCCGGGGAAGACCGCGCTGTTGATCTTGCCGGCCAGCTTTTTGTCGTTGGTGAGGATCAGGCCGCCGCGCGGGCCGCGCAGGGTCTTGTGGGTGGTGGTCGTGACGATGTGAGCGTGCGGGAACGGGTTCGGATACTCCCCCGCCACGATCAGGCCGGCGTAGTGCGCCACGTCGCACATGAGCACCGCACCCACCTCGTCGGCGATTTCGCGGAACTTGGCGAAGTCGATATGGCGCGAATAGGCCGAGCCGCCGGCGATGATCACCTTGGGCTGGTTGGCGTGCGCCACCTCGGCCGCCTCGTCGTAGTCGATCAGATGGTCCTGGGCCCGCACGCCGTACGCCACGGGACTGAACCACTTGCCGGACTGGTTGACGCTCTTGCCGTGCGTCAGGTGGCCGCCGTGGTCCAGGTTCATGCCCATGAAGGTGTCGCCCGGCTTCATAGTGACCATGAACACCGCCTGGTTCGCCTGGCTGCCCGAATGCGGCTGCACGTTGGCGTACTCGCAGCCGAAGAGCTGCTTGGCGCGCTCGATGGCCAGGGTCTCGGCCTCGTCCACCACCTCGCAACCGCCGTAGTAGCGCTTGCCGGGATAGCCCTCGGCGTACTTGTTGGTGAGGACCGAGCCCTGGGCCTCCAGCACCGCCTTCGAGACGATGTTCTCGGAGGCGATCAGCTCGATCTGCTCCTGCTGGCGCTTCAGCTCCCCATCCAGGATCGCGGCGATCGCCGGATCGGCCTGGGCGACGCCGGCCTGAAAGAAGTCGTCTTTGGAGGGCTGGGTTTGCACATGCAGGTTCAAGGGCAAGACCTTTCGTGGCGACGCGCGGGATCCCGGGGGCGCGCGAGTCTGGCGGCGGCGAAGGCGCTCCTTTACTCCCGAACGTGCGCCCCTCCAACCGCGCCGCCCCTCAGTAATTCTGGGAACCGTTCGCAATTCCTGCGCGTTCACCGGCAAAGGCCGGAACGCGTCAGATCGCGTCCACGGCCGTTCAAGCGTGTCGAGAAGGGGTGGTCATGAGCGTAGGACCCGATTCGGATGGACCCTCGGGCGAAGACCTGATGCGCCTGGGCGCGGGGATCGTATCGGCCTACGTCAGCCGCAACGCCGTCACGGCCGACGCCGTGCCGGACATCATCCGCACGGTCCACCAGGCCCTGGCTCAATTGACCGGGGCGGCCGCGCCGGCCCAGCCGGAAGAGCGGCCGAAACCTGCCGTGCCGATCGGCCGTTCGGTGCAGCACGACTACATCGTCTGCCTCGAGGACGGCAAACGCCTGAAGATGCTGAAGCGGTATCTGCGGTCCCGGTACAACATGAGCCCGGAGGACTATCGCCGTCGCTGGGGCCTGGCGCCCGACTACCCCATGGTGGCGCCCGCCTATGCGGCCCGCCGCTCGGACTTCGCCAAGCAGATCGGCCTGGGCCGCGGCGTGCGGCGGCGGAAGTAGGCCGGCCTGAGAGCGCCCCTGCGGGGCAAGGGCGCTCGGGACCGGTCCAGATGTCGGGCTGTTGAACGACCGGCCCTGAAAAGGAGTAGGCGCTGATTTTCGCACGCTGGCGTTGTGCCAAGGCGCCGCAGCGCGGTTTGTCGCACCTCCGCCGCGAAAGGACGCCCCGGCCTCAGGCGGCGTAGCCGCCGATGCGTTTGACGTTGCAGCGGGACCAGAGGGCGTC
>NZ_LSJI01000178.1 GCF_001557235.1 Phenylobacterium sp. CCH9-H3
TTTTTGCACGCCGATCACCCCACGAAGGGGGTGCCTATTGCACGCCGATCCTCATCCACGAGCACCCCCAGACGTTTTTGCCGCGAATTTGTCAGACGACATGATGAAGCGAGAACACGCGATGTCCCCCCTCCACCCCCCTTCCCCCCTCTAGCCGAATTGCGCGGCATCGTGCATTCAACCCAGGGGGGCGCTGCATGGCTCAGGTCGAAACAATCACGGTGTCCGCTGTGGTCAGCGGCATCGTTGGCATGGTCACTGGAACACTGGCGTTCGCGGTCGGCGCGCGCAGCCAGAAGAACGTCTCGGATAGACCGCTGCTGCGGCAGAACTATCAGACCTTGTTCGAGCACTTCTCGGCGCTGGAGACGCAGCTGGCAAAAGGCCAGCCGCTAACCTGGGGGAGCTTCAAGGTTATCCGCGACGAGTACTGTCCGCCAGTTCGCGAGATGGAGCTGGACGGACGCGCCAACCTCCTGCCCGCGAAGCTCTTCGAGACGTTAAAGGGCGTGGAGAGGAAGGCCGTGATCGCGGGGAGCCGCTTTGCCCACATGATGGAGGAGCACGCGGTTCCCAAGCTGCGGAGCTTGATGGATGCGCGCGTCCGGTCCCCGACCTCCGCCCAGTCGGGCCTCCGCTATCGACCGTTCAACATTGGCCTCGTCGTGATGGACCCGTCCGACCTTCGCTCGGCAGAGATCGGCCCCGAGATCGGGCTCGGGATCGAGACTTCACTCACTCGCGGCAAGTCGGCGACCTACTATGCCTATCCAGAGACGGTGGGGTCCGGGACCGTCGCCGAGCTGATCGCCGACATCGCTGAACTGGCCGAGTTGCCCGAGCTGTCTGAGGCCAAGTCCGAGGTCGTCCAAGCGCGCGAAGCGCTAGCAGCCGCCCGCGCCACCCTGGAGTCGCGCATTCGCGACCCGCACCCACTCCACGAGGCGATAGCGGACACCTTCAAGGACTTCGCTGCATTCGCTCGGCTGCGGAGGGCGCATAAGTCCTAACTTTTGAGCGAGGCTGGTCGCCTTGGTTCACCCCTCGCGGCTAGGGCGCTGGCTTTCGGATTCCGAGCTACCGACCGCCTCAGATACCTTCTGAGCTAGATCCAGAGCTGACGTTCCGAAGGTCAGCCCTGAATCACGGAGCGCCAGTTCGAGGATCGAAACCGGAGGGCCCTCCCCCGCCCGTTGCAGACCTTCCGATGGTCCGCCTCCGTGCAGGATGGTCGGCGAAGGTCTCCTGCCAATCTCGCCGCCCACTCATACCCTCTCGCGTCGCGCGGAGACACAGAGGCCCCCTCAGTTCTCGCGGGCGTCTCTCGTGAGGTCGTTGAGTTCGGAGATGCGGGCGACGTAGACGTCCTCCACGGCCCAGGGGGCCTCGCGGGCGGCGGCGGCGCGGGCCTGGAGCCAGCGGGCCTGCTGGCGGCGCAGGGCCGAGGCGGGGACGCCGGCGGCCTCGGCGTCGCGGTAGGCGCGCTGCATCTGGCGGTCGCGGGCGGTCAGGGACCGGTCGGCGCAGACCGCGGCCTCGCCCGGATCGGCGGAGGCGCAGGCGTCGTTGCGGGCGACGCGCATGGGCCCCTCGCCACGGACGACGGGCTTGCGGGGCGGCGGCGCCTTGGCCGCGGGCTTGGCGCGGGTGGAGGCCTTTTCCACGGCGGGCGCCTTCGTCGGCCTGGCCTTCGCGAGCTGGGGCTTCGGCTTGGCCCTGGCCTTGGCCAGCTCCTTCTTCTTCGCGGCCTCGGCCTTGGCGAGCTTCGTCGCCTTCTCCGCCTTCTTCGCCTTCGCCAGTCTGGCCGCCTTGGCCTTCTCGGCCTTCTCGGCCTTCAGCTTCTCCGCCCTGGCCTTTTCGATCTTGGCCAGCCTGACCGCCTTGGCCTTCGCGTCGGCCTTCGCGGCCCTGGCTTCGGCGACCTTGGGCGCGGCGGCCTTGGGCTTCGCCTCGGCCTTGGCGTGTACAGTTCTGGCCTTCTCGACCTTGGGCGGCTTCGGCGGCCTGACCGTCTCCACCTGGGGCTCCGGCTTCGGCTCCACCTTCACCGCCGGAACCATCAGCGGCTGGGCGGCGACCACGGTGTCGACCTTCATGAGCCCGGCGCTCGGCCGGCGCGGGGCGGCGAGCGTGGGCTCGGCGTCGCCGGGCAACACCTCCAGCAGCGGGCCGATGGGGGCGGGGACGTCCTCGACGATGA
>NZ_LSJI01000179.1 GCF_001557235.1 Phenylobacterium sp. CCH9-H3
GTCCTGCGGCGCGACGACGAGGACTTGGGGTTGGTGCTGGGAGCGCGGCTGATCGCCCGGGTGGCGAACGTCGAACCCGCGATCGGCGCCGCGTTCCTGGACCTGGGGGACGGGCGAGAGGCCATGCTCCCCTTCAAACCCGATGCAAGGCCGGTGCGCGGCGCGGCGGTCGAGATCGAGATTCGGAGCGAGGCGCGGCAAGGCAAGCTGGCCACGGCGCGCCAGACCGGCGAAGGGGAGGGGGCGCCGAGGCTGCTGCGGCCCCCGCCCGGCGTCGCCGACATCCTTCGCAGCGTCGTGCGCGATGCGGATCCGATCGAGGGCCGCGAGGCGCGCGAAGCCGCCGACGATGCCGAAGCCGAGGCGCTCGAAGTTGTCCATCGGCTCCCCGGCGGGGGGGACATCGCCATAGAACCTACGCGCGCGCTCACCTCGATCGACGTGGATCTCGGCGAGCGGAAGGGACAGGATTCGAAGCGGGCGGCGCGCCACGCCAACCTGGCCGCGATCGCCGAAGGCGCACGCCTGCTTCGACTGAAGGGGCTGGGCGGGCTGGTCATCCTGGATCTGGTCGGCCGCGGGCACGACGGCGCCGCGCTGCTGGCCGCCGCGCGGCTTGCCTTCGCCCCGGACAACCCCGGCGTTGCGATCGGCCCCGTCGGACGTTTCGGCACGATGGAACTCTCGATCCCGCGTCGGACCCGACCCATTTCCGACTACCTCTTGAGGGCAGACGGCGGTCTCGCCGACCGCGCGCTCGCGCAGCGTCTCGTCCGTCGGATCGAGGCGGAGGCGCAGACCGTGCCGGGCGCCCGGATTGTCGTCACGTGCGCGCCGGCGGTGGCCAAGGCGGCCGAGCCGCTCGTCGCCTCGTTGGCCGAACGCTACGGCGCCCGGTTCGCGGTGTCGGCGGATGCCTCGCGGCCCCGCGAGCGCTTCGAGGTAGCGCCGGCATGAGCGCCAAGTGTCCCATCTGCGGCAAGCCGCCTCAGCCCGAGTATCGGCCATTCTGCTCGCGGCGTTGCGCCGACGTCGATCTGCAGCGCTGGTTGACGGGCGGCTACGCGGTCCCAGCCGAGGAGGGCGAGGCCGGGCCCCGGGGGCAATCGGAGGAAGACTGAGGCTGCGAAAAATCGCCGGCGAGGCTCGCTGGACTTACGCCGACGCCTCTTTTATAGAGCGGCTCCCGCGCGGCGGGGCCTAGGCCTGGGTAGCTCAGTTGGTAGAGCAGCGGATTGAAAATCCGCGTGTCGGTGGTTCGAATCCGCCCCCAGGCACCACTTCCCACAATCCTATCGCCGCGAACGGAACCGTCGACGGGGCCACGCCCCACGGTGCTTACTCGCTCAACGGCAAGTCAGGCCCGCCTCGGCCTGCGCTAAGGCAAAGCTCAAAGTCGCCGCGGAGCAAAGAGTTGACCGGGGCGCCTGGAATCCGCGCGGCCTGCCCGCGCCCGGCGCCTCGACTTGATCAATCCTGGTTTGGTGAAATTGCTGCGCCGCAGCAATCCTCTGCGGCGAACGGTGGTGAATCGACGAGCTCAAGACGCTTCTTGCGTGTGCAGCGCACAATCCGTGCGCATGCGTCAGTAATTTGACGATGTAGGGAAAGCTTCTGCCCCTTGACGCTTCGACAAGGGGTTGCCAAAGGGTCCGGGCCGCTCGTCTAAAAAAGCGGTAAGACTTTGGGCTCCCCCCGTGGGAGTTCAAGGCCGTCCGCACCTTCGAAACGCCAATCCCTGCGAAAAGTCGGGAGTCCGCGTTCCGGGTCGGGCGCAGCGACAGCGCCTCTGGCGTTTCCGGGCCGCGAAAGCGGGCTGGGGCGCCGGGCTTGTTTCAACTAGGGTGGAGACGCTCTCGCGCGACGACCCTCCGGCCAATCGTGCTAGACCAACCAGGAACTGGCGACAGATGCTCGACAACAAACTGAAGACCACTTTTTCCGCTCTCCTCGGCGCCGTCGCGCTGATGGCGAGCGCGCCGGCGTTCGCCCAGGACGCCGCCGCCCCGGCCGCGCCCGCGGCCGACGCCGCCGCCCCGGCCGCTGACGCCGCCGCGGCTCCCGCCGCCACGCCGGCCGAACCGGCCGCTGCTGAATCGGCCGATCCGCCCACCATGAAGGGCGCCGGCAAGCTCAACGTCGGCACCATGTTCATGGACGCCGACCCGGTCGTTAAGGTGATCATGATCGGCCTGGCTCTCGCCTCGGTGCTGAGCTGGACGATCCTCGTCACCAAGATTCTCGAGTTCAACGCGCTCAACAAGGTCTCGGACGGTTTCGTTGAATCCTTCCGCGGCGCCAAGTCGATCAACGACATGAGCCGGATCGCCCTCAGCGAGGAATTTGACGGCAACCCGCTGGCCGACATGGCCGCCGCGGCCGCCCAGGAGATCGAGCTCAGCCGTCAGGCTGGCCTGCAGATCGCCGGCGAACACCGCGACACCACCATCGACCGCGCTTCGCATGCGGTGAGCGCCGTTCAGGCCTCGCTGGCTCGTCGCCTGTCGGGTGGCATGCAGTACCTGGCCTCGGTCGGCTCCAACGGCCCGTTCATCGGTCTGTTCGGCACCGTCTACGGGATCATGAATTCGTTCATCGGGATCGCGAACACGAACACCACCAACCTGGCCGTCGTGGCGCCCGGCATCGCCGAAGCCCTGCTCGCCACCGGTCTGGGCCTGTTCGCGGCCATCCCCTCGGTTATTTTCTACAACTACTTCCAGACCCGCATCTCCGCCTACGGCGCGCGTTCGGAAGGGTTCGTGGCTGAGCTGATGAACGCGATTTCCCGGCAGCTCGACAAGGGGGCCTAATCTAGATGGCCGCCAAGCTCTCCAGTTCCGGAGGCGGCCGCTACGAAGAGAGTCAGAACGCCGACATCAACGTCACACCCTTCGTGGACGTCATGCTGGTTCTTCTGATCATCTTCATGGTGGCGGCGCCGATGGCGGCCGTGACGGTCAAGGTGGCTCTGCCTCCTGCCGTCGCTCCGCCCGGCACCAATCCGCCTAAGCCGGTCTATATCTCGATCCAGCCGAACGGCGGCCTGTTCATCCAGGACTTCCGGACGGACCTTCCGAGCCTGGGCGACGATCTTCGCACCCAACTGGGTGCGACGCGGAACCCGACGAAGGAGCGTATCTTTATCCGTGCGGACAAGGACGTGCTCTACGGTGACTTCATGGGCGTGATGAACATGCTGCAGGACAACGGGTTCTACAGCGTGGCTCTCGTCGGTGAAGACAAATAGGTGGTGACCCATGACTGATGCTCACCACGAAGTTCTCACCCGGCACAATCCGTTCGATGACCCCAAGCCGAAACGCCGGCCCGGGACCATCATCGCGCTGATCCTGGCCGTCGTCGTGCACGGGGCGCTGGGCGTCTACCTCTGGAAGACGCGCTTCGAGCCGAAGTACAAGGAGTACTCGGACGAGGTGACGGACGTGGCTCTCATCAAGCCGGTTCCGCCGCCTCCGCCGCCGCCGCCTCCGCCGCCGCCGCCGAACACGCCGCCGCCGCCGCCGCCGAAGCTGCAGCCCAGGCCGCCCGTCGCGGTGCCCGACATGCCTTCGATCCCGCCGCTGCCGGTTCCGCCGGTCGAGCGTCGCATCGAGGAGCCTCGGCCGCCCGCCGCGCCGCCGCCCGAGCCGCCGCGCCCGTCGGTCATCACCAACCCGGATTGGCTCCGCCGTCCGACCGGTGACGACATCAACCGCTACTATCCCGACCGTGCGTCGCGGATGGAGGTTGAGGGCCGTGCGACCTTGAGCTGCCAGGTTAACGCCCGCGGCACCCTTGAGAGCTGCTCGGTCGTTTCCGAGGAGCCAGGTGATATGGGCTTCGGCGACGCCGCCATGAAGATGTCCAGGCTCTTCAAGATGCGGCCGCAGACCAGGGACGGTCAGCCGGTCGACGGGGGCACGGTGCGGATCCCGATCCGCTTCTCCCTGCCGAAGGGCTAGCCACGGTCTTCAGGTCGGCCTGATGAGAACGAGCCCCGGTCGCGCGAGCGGCCGGGGCTTTTTCTTTGCCTGCTATTCCGCCGCGGCCACGGCGGGCGTCGGGCGGCGTGGCGCAGGTTTCAGGCCCAGCGGCGCCCGCAGGATCGGCACGGCCCGCGCCAGGCCGTAGGTGGCCAGGCAGGCTCCGATCTCGATGGTCAGGATTGCGCTCGCCTCGGCCAGCGCCGGCAGGACCAGGGGCTTCAGGAAGTGGCCGGCCAGTACGATGGCCGTCTGGTGGATGATATAGAAGGGGAAGACGGCCTCGGTGAGGGTCGTCAGCAGCGGGGAGCCCGAGCGGATATAGCGCCGGGCATAGCCGAACAGGGCGCAGATCACTGTCCAGGCGTAGGCCTCGCGGACGAACGCCGCGACGGTGGTGAGGGTTCCGGCATCCTCGACGTACTCATAGCGCCGCACCAACAGTCCCGCCGCCAGGGCGGCGCACGCGGTCGCCAGGACCGCCAGCCTTCGCCGCTCCAGGAAGTCCCACGCCGCCTCGCTGCGCGCCATGACGAGGCCAAGCAGGAAGGCGGTCCCGTACTGCAGGTGCCCGTAGCCGTCGGCGAAGACGATATGAGTCTCGCCCCATGCACGCGCCGCCGTGGCGCGGTAGATGCCGAAGATCAGGGCCGGCAGGAGCAGCAGAGCCGGCCCCTTCAGCAACCGCGCCGTTCCGCGCTCGATGGCGGGCCAGAACGGCCGCAGCGCGACGGCGAGCATGGTGTAGACCCACAGGTAGGCCACGAACCACAGGTGGTTGTAGGTCGGCAGGATGAGGCCAAAGCTGGAGTCGAAGGTCAGGTAGCGCGGCCAGAAGTCCAGGAAGCTGCCGGCATAGCCGTTCTTTTCCACGACCTCGGCCCAGCTCTGGGGCGCGACGATCAGGATCATTCCGAACAACAGTGGAATCAGCAGCCGCTGCGAACGCTCTTTTGCGAGCGTCGTCGAGCCGGTCTTCTCGCCCATGAAGCGGGTGGCGGCCCCGGAGATGACGAACAGGAGTGTGAGCCGCCAGGGATTGAGCGCCCCCATCCATGGCTCCAGATCCCGCAGGACATGGGTGCTCTTCACGTGCCAGTCCCAGGACACGTAGAACATTCCCAGGTGATAGAGCAGCAACAGCAGGAACGCGCCGACGCGCAACGCGTCCAGGTCGTATCGTCGGGTGGTGGCGGACATGCGCAAGCTCCAGTCAGCGAGGACCGAAGGGATGCCGCGCGGACCCGGAATCCCGCCACTATGAAGGGGCGCGCGGCGGAGCTGTTGTGACGGATCGGCAGACTTCAGGGACGAACGGTGGACTTTCCGTGACGGACGGGAAGGGGGACGGGCCGTTCTTTGCCGCCACTGGAGCCGCACTGTTTCTCTTCGCGCTGGTGAACACCTTCAGCGTCCTGGACGATATGAAGGGCGCTGGCCGTCGGTTGGACTTCTGGGAGCCGTTCGTCTGGGAAACCACGAGCGTCGTGGTGATCCTCGCCATGATGCCGACCTTCACGGCGCTGGTCCGGCGGGTCTGGCCGCTGGACCCGCCATGGCCGCGCGCGGCGGCGGTCCATCTCGCCGGTCTCCTGATCTTCGCGGTGGTTCACATCACGGCCATGGGCGCAGCGCGCTGGGCGGTCTACGCCACGGTGGGGGCTCACTACTCGCCATTTTGGCCGCTGGCCAATTTCATCTACGAGTTCCGCAAGGACGCTCTCGCTTATGCCGGCTTCCTGCTCCTCTACGTGCTGTGGCGACAGCATCTGCGGCCGCGAACGGAAACCGCCGCGGCGCCGGAGGCGATCGAGGTGCGTGACGGCGCCCGCCGGTTCTTCGTGCCCCTCCTCGAACTGGCGTGGATCGAGGCGGCGGGCAACTACGTCGAGTTGCACCGCGGAGAGAACCGCATCCTGCACCGCGCGGCTCTGAGTGACATCGAAAGGCAGTTGGAAGGCGCGGGTTTCGTCCGGATCCACCGATCGCGGCTCGTGCGCAGGGCCGCCATCGTCCAGGTCGAATCCAAGCCGTCCGGCGACTATGTTGTTCGGCTCGCGGGCGGGCGCGAGCTTGCGGGTTCTCGGCGTTACCGGCGCCCGCTACTCGACCCGTGATCGCGCGGCTTGATCGGACCGCCTCGCCCGACTAGAAAGCGCGCTCGCGATGCGCCGCCCTAGCTCAGTTGGTTAGAGCGCCAGATTGTGGCTCTGGAGGTCTCCCGTTCGATCCGGGAGGGCGGTACCATCGCTCCGACGTTGAAACGTCGAGAGTTTTCGGAAAATCGGCTAGGCCGCGGGACGCGGCGACGGAGGCGGGTCGGGCGGCGCTGCCGCCTGCCGCATCTCGTGGGCCGCACGCAAGGCCTCGGCGGTGGCGGCGTCGGCGGGGAAGAAGGTCTCGAGCGTTAGCTCCGAGAGCGTGATGTCGACCGGCGTGCCGAAGACGGTGGTCGTCCCGAACAGGGAGAGCAGGGTGTCACCCGCCATCAGTTGGAACGGGATCACCACATTGCCGAAGTCCTCAGGGCGGCGGTCCGGCGCGGGCGGACGCGGATAGCCCCGGATCTCCTCGATCAGCGCCAGGAGCCCCGGATCGGCGGGG
>NZ_LSJI01000018.1 GCF_001557235.1 Phenylobacterium sp. CCH9-H3
CCCCCCCGCCTCGCCGGCCACCGCGCGGGCCAGCAGGGTCTTGCCGGTGCCCGGCGGGCCCACGAGCAGCACGCCCTTCGGAATGCGGGCGCCCAGGCGGCCGAAGGTCTTGGGATCCTTCAGGAAGCCGACGATCTCGGTGAGCTCCTGCTTGGCCTCGTCGACGCCCGCCACGTCGGCGAAGCTCACCTTCACCTCCTGTTCGGCGTAGACCTTGGCCTTGCTGCGTCCGATGCCCATCAGCCCGCCGTGTCCGTGGCCCGACATCATCGGCCGCATCAGGAACATCCAGACGAGCACGAAACCGAGTGTCGGCAGGAACCAGGAGAGCAGATTCTGGAGCAGGCCGGGCTCCGGCTGGCCGGAGAACTTGATGTTGCGACGCGCCAGTTCCTCGGCGATGCCCGGCTCGACCCGGATGCTGGAGAAGTGCTGGGCCTGACCGTCCTTGCCCGGCTTCACATAGGCGCCGGTGATGCGTGTGGGCCCCACCACCAGGTCCTTGACCTGGCCCTGCGCCACGAGCTGCCGGAACTCGCTGTACGGGATCGTCTTGTCGTGGCCCTGGCGCGTGATGTCCTGGATGAACACCACCGCCAGGAGCGCCGCGGCGAAGTAGAGGATGTCGAACTTCAACCAGGACTTGGGCTGCGGCGCGTCGCTCATGGCGGACTCCCTGGCGTGAAGCGCCAGAAGGGGCCATCCCACGGCCGCACGCCTTGACGCGGATCATGCCTGCCGGGCCGCAGCATCGTTGCGCGGGCGCGGCGGCGTAAGGTCGAGCCTGCCGCCGCGTCTGTCGCTGCGCCGGTCCGCATAGCCCAGTTGCTGGGCCGACCGGCGATGGTGGCCTCTACACTCGGTTTCGCGGCCGGCGCTAAGCCGCGGACACGGGCGAGCCCCGGCCCCACACGTTGGGGTCGCCCGCCGCCTGATCGTCCGATCAGGCCCTGCGCCGGGAGCGGACCCTCGTGGTCCGCTCCCAAGGCCGGGCGGGCGCGGAGCGAGTTCACAGGTAGATCGCGCCGAGGAACTGGACGAGATCCCTGGCGATCAGCGTCACGCCAAACGCCGCGAGGTTCAGGGCGAGGAAGAGGCTCAGCACCATCAGCCCGGCATGGGGCGCGGCCCAGACGACCAGCCCACCCC